>NZ_JBHXJK010000034.1:0-73559 GCF_042723255.1 Amycolatopsis thailandensis | reverse complement strand
TCCTTGCGCCAGGCGCAAGGAAGGGGGCCTTCATGTACTTCCGGCTAAGCGATCGCCAGGGCGTGCGTGCGCATCCAGGTGTCGACTTCCAGCAGGGGGATCAGCAGATGGGCGGTGCTGACGTGGGTCATCGTCACGCTCTGGCCACCGGCCAGATCGCGGACGCGCCCGTGGTCCAGCAGGCCGGCGAGCGGGGAGGCAGGGTCGTCGAGGAGACCCAGCACCGTGTCGCGGATCGCCGCCTCGTGCGCGGGGGCGTGCATGGCCGGGTATCCGGACTTCGGCCGGGTGAGGACTTCGGTGGGCAGGAGGTCCGCGGCGGCCATCCGCAGGAGGCTCTTCTCGCGGCCGTCGGCCGTCTTCAGCGACCAGGGGACGTTCCACACGTACTCGAGCAGGCGGTGGTCGCAGAACGGTACGCGGACCTCCAGGCCGACAGCCATGCTCATCCGGTCCTTGCGGTCGAGCAGCATCGCGAGCGGGCCGTGGAGGCTGAAGAACAGGACCTCCCGCATACGCGCGTCGAGACGGCTTTCCCCGGCCACGTGTGGCACCTGGGCGCGCAGGGTGGAGTAGCAGTCCGCTTCGAATTCGGCTGGGCGCAGGGCTTTCCGCAGGTCCGGGTTGAGGCAGTCCGCGAGGCGGGGCGCGTCGCCCAGCCACGGGAAGCGGTCGCGCCAGACGGTCTGCTCGTCGTGGAACCAGGGATAGCCGCCGAACACCTCGTCCGCCGCCTCGCCGGACAGCGCGACCGTCGAACGCTCGCGCAGCGCGGCGAACATCAGGTACATCGACGCGTCGAAATGGCCGAGACCGGGGAGGTCGCGGGCGCGACGGCTGAGCGGGATCGCCGCCTCGACGGCCGCGGTGTCCATGACCACGTCGTAGTGATCGGTCCCGAGGTGTTTGGCCGCCAGCGCCGCGTAGGGCGCGTCTCGCTCCGGACGCAGCGCGGTGGGACGGAAATCGTCCTCCTCGCCGTCGAACCGGACGGAGAAACTCGACAGGGGACCTTCGTCGGACCGGTTGAGGCTTCGCGCGGCGAGCGCGGTCACCGTGCTGGAGTCCAGGCCGCCGGACAGCATCGTGGCGCGCGGAACGTCCGCGACCAGTTGACGGTCCACGATGTCCTCAAGAAGCTCGCGGACATTGTGGACGGTGGTGTCGAGGTCGTCCCGGTGCTCCCGGGCCGTCAGCCGCCAGTACGGGTACTCGTGGCAGCCGCGCCGGTCGATCTTGACCACGTGGCCCGGCTTGACCTCGCGCAGCCCGTTCAACGGGGTCTGGCCGGGCTCGGCGAGCCGCGGATTCAGCAGAATCGGCAGCGCGTCGGCGGACAGTGTCGCCTGGTAGGCCGGATTCGCCATGATGCCCTTGGGTTCCGAAGCGAACAGCACCCCGGACGGTTGTGGCGCGTAGTACAGCGGCTTCACGCCGAGCCTGTCGCGGGCGAGCACCATCTCGTCGCGCACCGAGTCCCACACCGCGAAGGCGAACATCCCGTTGAACCGTTCGACGCATCCGGCGCCCCACTCGACGTAGGCGCGGAGCAGGACTTCCGTATCCGACGCGGAGCGAAAAGTGTGTCCCAGAGCGGAAAGCCGAGCGCGCAGCTCGCGGAAGTTGTAGATCTCACCCGAGTAGGCGAGGACGACGGGCGCGCGATCCGGCCCCAGCTCCGCTTTCATCGGCTGGGCGCCACCGGCGACGTCGATCACGGCGAGCCGCCGATGCCCGAGCGCGGCATGGGTGCCGAGCCAGGTGCCGCGGTCGTCGGGGCCCCGCTCGCGCATCGTATCGGTCATCACGTCGAGGACGCGCTGTTCGGCGCGCAGATCCCTGGAGTAGTCAAGCCATCCGACGAAACCGCACATCAGTCACTCGCTTTCGCACCGGGTGCCGCCGCACAGCAGCGGCAGCACTGCCTTCTCGAACGCCCGCTGGTCGCCGGCGAAGATTCCGTCGTCCCGCGGATACGGCACCACGACGTCGGTGAACCCCAGTTCGCCGCAGCGTCCGACGACGTCGGCCAGCCGGTCCGGGGAGGCGTAGGGGGCGTCCGTCACGCGGCTGAGGTGGACGAGCCTGCGCGGCGTCCGGCCCGAGGTCTCGCAGGCCTCGGTCAGCCGGTCCAGTTGGCGTGCCCACGTCGCGAAGGCTTCGTCGTCGGTACGCCAGCCCGGTCGCGCCGCGTCGCCGGTGGTGATCCAGAGGTCGCCGAGTTCCGCCACGAGCCGCATCCCGCGCGGTCCCGCCGCCGCGACGGCCAGCGGAGACCGGGGACGCCGGACGCAGCCGGGCGTGAGGTTGACGTCTTCGGCGGTGTAGTGGCGGCCGTGGAAGGTCGTCGAGTGGTTACGCAGCAAGAGGTCCAGCAGTCTCACGAACTCGCCGAACCGCTCGCCACGCTCCACGGTGGAGGGAACCGGCGCGCCGAGTTCCGTGTTGTCGAGGTCCCTCGCGCCCGCGCCGACGCCGAGCACGAACCGGCCCTCGCTGAGCTGGTCCACCGCCATCGCCTGCTTGGCCAGCAGCACCGGATGCCGGAAGTTCGGCGACGCGACCAGCGTGCCCAGCCCGATCCGGTTCGTCGCGGCCGCCGCGGCCGCCAGCGTCGTCAGCGCGTCGAACCACGGTTCTTCGCGCGGGGTCCGCCAGGTCAGGTGGTCCGGGACCCAGGCATGGGCGAAGCCGAGCCCTTCGGCCCGGCGCCATACTTCGAGCACACTCCGTCCTGGATGCTCCGGCAGGATGAGCACGCCGAGCCGGGCGGTGGCCCCCATTTCAGGCCTCCACCGAGCGCCTGCTCAGTGCCCAGTCGCCCACCAGCTTCGTCCCGGCGCCCGCGACCAGGAAGACGCCGGCGAGCACGAGCCAGCCCGTGACGGCCCACTCGACCAGCAGGACCGTCATGATGCCCGGCGCGAGCGCGATCGCCGCCGCCTGACCGGTGTTGAACAGGCCCTGATACTCGCCGTGCGCGTCGGGTGGCGTCAGCCCCACCGAGAGCCCGAAGCCACTGCCCATGAAGAAGAGTTCGCCGGCGACGTGGATGGCGGCCGCGACGATCAGCACGATCAGCACGAAGGTGCCCGTGGCGTGGTAGCTGGCGGCGAAGGCCAGGCAGGACGCCGTCAGCAGGATCCCGGCCCACAGGCCCAGCCGCCCGGCGCCGCGCACGGTCGCGCCCGCCCGGGAAACGCGGTTCTGGAACAGGACGATGGTCACCGCGTTGAAGCCGATGAGAACGCCCATCACCCACGGCGGCGCCCCGGTGTGCGCGGCGATCCACAGTGGAACGCCCGCGGTCAGCATGCCGAAGCACAGCGCCAGCAACCCGTTGAGACAGGTGATCAGCAGATACGGCCGGTCCTTCAGTACGAGCACGCCGCGCTTGATCTCGAGGTCCCGCAGCGAAGACACGTGCGGCACCCGCCGCAGAAGCGCCGCACAGCCGAGATTCGCGATTCCGCAGAACACGATCAGCGCGAGATAGGCGGCCCGGGTGTCGATCGACAGCACGATCGCGCCGAACCCGGCGCCGACCACGATCCCCGCCTGCGTCATCACCCGGGTGGTGGAGATGCTTTCGAGCCGCTCCTGGCCGGTGGTCAGTCCGGAGATCACCGCGATCCGGATCCCCGGCGCCGCGCGCTCGCACGCGACCATCACGCAGGTCACCAGCGCGATCGGCCAGAAGTCCCGTACGAACAGGTAGCAGAGCATGGCGATGCCCTCGACCAGCTGGAGTCCGAAAAGGACTTCACGCGCGCCCACCCGGTCGGCCAGATACCCGAACGGGCCGCCGGCGAACATGCCGACCAGGCCCGCGGCCGTGATGCCGATGCCGAACTCGGCCGTCGTCAGCCCCGCTGATTGGGTGAAGAACAGGGCCCAGCAAGTGAACCACGCGCCCTTGCCGACCGACAGCACCAGCGAGGCCAGGTAGATCGTGCCCACCGGCCGCCGCCACCAATCCAGCGTCGTGTAGCCCGGCCTGCCTGGGGCCTGCTTGACCTTGGTCACCCTCGCTCCTTCGCCAACTCTCGGACCTTGGCGCCGAACCGGGCGGCGTGGTCGCCGAGATCGGCCTCCACCCTCGGCGGCACCGGGGGCTCGGCACCCCGCAGCACACAGTGGATGAACACCGGCGACGAGCAACGGGCCAGCACTCCGCACAGCAGCTCCGACAGTTCGCCGGCGGTGTGGACCCGGTGGACCTCCAGGTAGCCGCAGTCCCGGGCCAGCGCGCCGAGGTCGGGCCGCGACGGGACGGCCTGGCCGCCCGTCGAGGCGTACTGGCCGTCATCGAGCACGATGTGCG
Organism: Amycolatopsis thailandensis; assembly: GCF_042723255.1. Classification (NCBI taxonomy): domain Bacteria; kingdom Bacillati; phylum Actinomycetota; class Actinomycetes; order Pseudonocardiales; family Pseudonocardiaceae; genus Amycolatopsis; species Amycolatopsis thailandensis. Next base: position 69,235 of record NZ_JBHXJK010000034.1, on the reverse strand, counting down.
CCAGCGGCAGTGACTCGTGCGCCCCGGCGGTGATCAGGCCGACGGGGTTCATCAGCACGGCGCCGTCGCCGTCGACCACCAGGGTCGCCAGCCCGCTCGCCTGCGCGATGCCGATCCCGACCGAGGACGCGAGGCCCATCGAACCGGTCATGTAGAAGTGGTTCGGCCGGTCGTCGAGCCCGCTGGCGATCCTGGACGAAAAGCCGGTGGTGAACACGATCGGCTGGACCGAGGTCGCGTCGAGGATCGCTTGGATGGCTTCGGTCTTGTTCATGCTCGCCACCCGAAGAGCGGCGGCGGCACCAGCAGCGCGGCCGTCCGGCCCTGCCGCTGGACGACGTCCGCGGCCCAGCCCACCGACTCCGCGAGGTTCTGGTCGCGTCCGAGTGTGCTGGTCGCGACCCCGAGACCCGCCAGCAGCGGCTCGGTGAGCCTGCCCATCACCAGGTTCTCCTGCGTCGGGTCGGGGTCCACCCCTCGGAGGCTGACGATCAGCAGCATGCCGATCCGGTAGGGCTCGACGAGTGACGCGAGCGCGTTGACCGACTGGCCGAGGCCGGAGTTCTGCATCAGCACCGCCGGATGCTTCCCGGCGAGCGCGGCACCCGCGGCGATGCCGACCGCGTTGTCCTCCCTGGCGACGGTGAGGAGCCCGGCGTGCTCGTCCAGTGCGCGGTAGAGCGGCGCGAGGATCCCGCACGGCGTACCGAAGAACGGGCCGAAACCCGTGCTTGTCAGATCGTGGCACAGCTGGTGCGCGACATCGACGGCTTCGGGAGCCTGAGCTGTGGTCGTCATCGGCGGGTCGTCCGTTCGGTAGGGGGAGTGACCGGCAGTCCGGCCAGGAACTCGTCCAGGTCGACCAGCCGGGTGGCGTGGACACCGGGGCCGTCGCCGCGGATGTTCTCCTTGGCGGGCCGGGTTCCGTCGAAGAAATGGACCGCGACGAGCCGGTCCGCGCTGTCGACCGTGAGCATCGGGGTGGCGACCAGGAGATCGCGGACCAGCGGCGTGTCCCTCTTCGCCCGCAGATGCACCCGATAGTCGCGGTAGTGATTTTCGGCGTGGACCAAGGTGGGATGGAACCGGCGCTTGAACTGGAAGACACCCTTGCCGGGGTACGGGTCCGCGCTGGAGAAGTCGATGCGCGAGACCCCGTTGCCCGCCGCCCATTCCATCGCCAGGTAGTACACGGCCTTCACCGCGCCGCTGCGGTAGTGGGTTTCGTCCCCGTCCAGCACACCGAGCAGCCGCATGCGCATGACCTTGCCGCCGTCCTCCAATCTGGCCAGGACACCGGCGACCCGCTTTTCGCCCTCGGTCACGAACAACAGCCGTCCTTTGTGGAATAGCTCGTGCGTCGCCACGTCGAGGTCGACACTGCGGGCGCTTCCACCGTGCCTCGAAGCCATGGTCGGCAGATGCATGCGCTCGTAGAAGAACCGGAGATCCTCTTCGCCGGTGCCGAGCTCGGCCGTCCATTCGTATTTCCGCCGCAGCTTCGCGAACTGCCGCCGCTCGTTGGCGGACACCGTCTTGTGCATGGCTTCGGCGTCACCGACGATGTCCAGCAGCTGGTGCACGCGGAAGGGGAGCAGTACCGAGTGTGCCGAGGGCAGGGCGAGCGCCCGTCGTCGCGAGCAGCCGAGGGCGACCAGGTCGGCGTCCGGCGAGCCATGGCGCAGCTGCCGCCAGGTGACCGCCGGACCGGCCACTGTGGACACTCGTCCGGCCAGTGCCGACTGTTGTTCCGTCAGGTACGGCAAGATGTAGGTCAGGCCGGCGGGCAGTCCTTGATAGGCCAAGGACAGCGAGCGGTCGGGGACGGTGGACAGCACCGACGCGAACCTTCGGCCCGGCAGGCCGGCCCACAGTCGGTGACCGCGAGCCCATGCTCCCGTCCCGGCGGTCCACTGGTACCGCAGGCGGGCGAGTGCGGGCGAGAAGGAGACCATCAGGCGGCCTTGGTGATCGAGCTGACCGGTCTCGCGGCTTCGGCGATCACCGCGGAGAGATCGGCGGCGTCGGCGACCGTGCGCACCGCGTGGTCGGGGAGCGGCCGGTAGTCCGTGGCACTGTAGGAACCGGAGCCGTGGACGACGACCTCGTCGGCGTCGAGCAGCCCCCGGTCGATGGCGTTGAGGACCCCGGTCATCGCCATCACGAGCGACCATTCACGCAATACCCGCGGATCCGCGGGCAAGGTGACCCCGGCGTTGCCGAGCAGCGCGCGAACCTCGGCGTAGCGGCCGAGGCATTCGTTCAGGGACACGACGATCCCGCCGCCGCCCTGACTCCGGATGAGTTCGTTCATGGCGGGCGACGTCGCGGGCGAGCGGGTGTAGAACGTCGTTTCGAGGTTCTCGGCGGGATCGAACGTCGTCCGCGGGTATCTCGGTGTCGTCTCCTGGTGGAACAGACCGGTTCCGGGGTCGGCGCGGTAGTCCGGCGGCGTCATGCCGTGCAGACTCAGCACCATGTCCGGAGTGGCCGAGTGCTGCACGAGGAAGTACTGCGAGGTCTCCGTGACATCCGGCAGCAGCGTCGTCCCGAAGTGATGGCCCAGCAGGCCGAAGGCACTGGACACCGAATGCGCGTGTGCCCTGGTGACCCCGGGGAGCAAGGGCGCGGTGGCGTGCTCGGCGAACGCGCGGGCGGTGTCGGCGACCTTGTAGTTGGCGAGATCGAGGGTGTGCCACAGCCGGACTCCGCTGGTGCGGAACAGTTCTCGGGCGCTGCGCCGCAAGGCCTGCTTGGCGATTTCCTTGACGTGCGAGGGCTGCTCGGGATCGAGCGCGCACATCGGATTGAGGGCGGCCAGCCGGGCGTCGTCGGACAGCGTCGAGGCCCACAGCTTCGGCCGGGCCGCCTCGGGGACCAGCGTGACGATCTGGAGGTCGGCGGGCTGGGCCAGCCCGCACCGGTAGGCGCGCAGCACCGCGTCGCGCAGCGCGGTCGCCTTGTTCGCCGACGAGGGCGTCAGGATCATCACCCGTTCGCCGGTCCGGTCGATATGGCGGACCGCCCTGGCCACGATCACCAGTGAAGCCAGGGTCTTGACCGTGCGGGTCCCCGGATTCGCCATCAGATCGAGCAACACGAGCCGGGAGGGGCCGGCGGTGCCGAGTTCCGCGAACCTGAGCTCCGCGACCGAGAAGAATTCGGTCAGTTCAGGTGTCAGATCCGGCAGGGCGAACTCGGGTTCGAAATCCTCGACCGCGGAACGGGACTTCCGGACCACGGCCATCGCCTGCCGGATCCCCTCGTAGAACGCGGCCGCGGGGACGGTCGTCGGTTGTTTCCAGGCGACAGACATGGCCTCGTCCCTCGGCTCGACAATGGGCTTGTACCGAGAATCATCGTCCCGCCAGGCGGACACGGCGTCTCCGAAAATGCGCGGTGCCCGCTCGGGTGAGCCATTGGTGACGATTCAGGTCAAGCAAGGGTTGACAAGTCCGTGAAGGCCTCCTTGACGGACCTAGGGTCCCTCAAGGAGGCCTTCACGGACTTGTGTGACGGGACCGCGCTTGGCCTCACCGCTCGCACTCCTGTCGGCTCTTGGGGGTTGCGAAAGTGGCTTTCGCAACACCTCCGAACCCGCTGATCGACGGCGGACACGTCCCGAGCGCCACGCACGAGACGATGAGCGTCCCCAGCGTGGCGCTCGGGGCACCGTTCACTCACCGGCAAGACGCCCTTGAATCACCCCCGATCACACGTGTGCGGGAGTGTCCACAAGGGACGAAAGTAATTCCCGCACCCGCCGGTCCATGTCGTCACGCAACGGCCGGATGCCGATGACGCCCTCGGTTTCCGGATCGGGGACGATCCACTCGATGTACCGCGTCCCCTCGGCGATCGGATAGGTCTTGCAGCCCATGGTGATCACGATGTCGGCCGCCTCGACGTCCGCGTAAGTGACCTGGCTCGGCACCTCCGCCGAAATGTCGACGGCCCATTCCGCCAGCGCCCCGGCCACCAGCGGGTTGACCTGCTCCGCCGGGTCGCAGCCCGCGGACCGCACGGTCACCCTGCCGAATCCGTGATGCTTCAGCAGGGCGGCCGCCATCTGCGACCGGCTCGCGTTGTGCACGCACACGAACAGGATTTCCGTCATCGCGCCGCCCGTTCTCCTCGGTGATGTGTTCCGTTACCGAGGCTACCCGTGAAAACCTCATCCTTCGCGGGTGAAAAAGAGGCGCGCAATCGAGGAGAACTTCACCATTTCGTTCCACTCGCATCCACGGAGATGAGCATGGTTTATAGGCGCTGGCACACTTTTCCGGTGCCCGTGAAAACAGGTGGGGGTTATCGATGACCGAGATCCGGCTCAGCGGCGCCGTGATGGCGCATCCCAGACGCAGGGAAGCGGCGGAAGAACTCGCGCGCCTCGACCCCGCCGGCGCGTTGCGCGTGGTGCTGGACCCCGAGCCGGACGGGCCGCCGACGGCGTTGCGGACGGCGCGCCTGGCTTGGAGCAGTGTTCCCGGCGACGCCACGCACTTCCTCGTGCTGCAGGACGACGTCGAGCTCGCGGACGGTTTCTTCGAGCACGCGCGGAAAGCGGCCGAGCGACTGCCCGACGACGCCGTCGCCTTCTACGCCAACTGGAACTCCCGTAACGGCGCGGCCGTCCGGATGGCCGCCGCGGCCGGTGCCTCGTGGGCGACCGCGGTCAACGAATACGCGCCGTGTGTCGCCATGATGCTGCCCGCCGCGGTCGCCCGCGGATACGCGGCCTATTCCGACGCGCATACCGATGGCTGGCCGTGCGACGTGATCATGTTCCGGTATCTGAAGTCCATCGGGGTGCCGATCCGCATCGCGGTACCGAACACCGTCCAGCATTCCGGACTGCCCAGTGTCGCCGGCAACGACGCGCACGGACTCCGGCGTTCTTCTTGTTTCTCCGCGGTCGCGCCGTCTTCGGTCGACGGTGTGATCGCCGAGCCCGAGGTCATTCCCTTCCACAAGCATGTCACGTCGGAATGTGCGGTGCGCGGCGACGGGTATTGGGACTACCTCGGCACAGAACGGCTCCTGCGGCGATCGGGGATTTCGCCGCAGGAGTGCAGAACCGGATTCGAGCGAGGCGAAGATCTTTCCGAGGGCGCCTGGCAGACCTGGCTGACGGCGTTCGCGATGGGACTGTCCTCTGTGGACGCGGTTGAGAGTGAGGCGCTGGCTCTCGCACTCGCGAGCGTCGGACCCGGCGGGCTCTGCGACCAGTTGACCGCGTCCGAGATCGAGGCGATCACGGCTTCACACAACGAAGTCGCGGTCAAGGCCTTCGCGGCGGGACGGGCGCGAACGGCCCGTCCCCGGCGCTCACGGGCGGGAAGCGGTCTCCAGGTCGCGATCATCGGTCCCGGTGGCACACTCGCCGAGTATCTCGCCGGGTTGCTGGCCGAATTCGGCCACGAGATCGTCGGCGGCGAAAGTCCTTCCGCTTCGACGAGGATCGTCCATCTCGGCGACGAAACCGATCCGGGCGACGTCTTCTGCGCCATCGTCGACACCGGCGCGCGTGAGCACGTCCTGCGGTTCGCGACGCCGATCGGCCCGCACGCCCCGGCCGATTCCCTGGTGGCGCACTGGATCCGGCTCGCGTGGACGCGGAAGACCCTGCCGGTCGACCCGGATCGCGTCCATCAGTTCACCGACGTGCGGGACATGGCGAGCGCGATCGACGCGGTGCTCACCGGGGTGCCGGTCTCGCCGGTGTACGACATCGCGACGGCCACGCTCACCGGGAACGAACTGGCGAAGGTCGTGTGCGCCGCGGTTCGCGCCGTGCCGACGGAAGCGGTCACCGAACCGTCGGAGACGGCCGTGCTGAAACCCGGGCCCGCCGCGGCGGAACTGGGCTGGACCGCGACCATCCCGGCCGACGAAGCCGTCCGGACCTTCGGGAAATGGCTGGCCTACGACACGGAATGGGACCGATGAGGATCCTCGTGGCTGGTCCGGTCCCGGAGGCCAGCGACTACGGCAACGGCGTCACCGCGCGCCGCTGGGCACAGCTGCTCCGCGACCTCGGCCACGACGTCCGGGTGGTCCAGGACTACGACGGCGGCACCTATGACCTGCTCGTCGCCCTGCATGCCCGCAAGAGCGAGGCCGCGATCCGGGCCTTCGGCGCCGCCTGCCCGGACGCGCCGGTCGTGATCGCGCTGACCGGCACCGACCTCTACCCGGACCTGGTCACCGGCGGGGTCGACCTGACCCTGCTCGAACGCGCGAAACGCGTCGTCGTCCTCCAGCCGGAAGGAGTCGCGCAGGTCCCGCCCGGACTACGCGGCCGTACCAGGGTGATCACCCAGTCCATGCCGGCCATCTCCGGCGAGGCACCGGCGGTGGACCGGTTCGAGATCGCCTTCCTCGCGCACGCCCGACCGGTCAAGGATCCGCTGCGGCTGAGCGAGGCGGTGCGGCTGCTGCCGCCGTCGTCCCGGATCACCGTGACGCACGTCGGCGGCGTTCGCGAGGACGACATCGGCGACCGGCTGCGTGCCGAGTCGGCGGAGAACCCGCGCTATTCGTGGCTCGGCCCGCTGCCGAGGCCCGAAGCGCTCGCCGTACTCGCCCGCAGCCGTCTGCTGGTGCTCACGTCCCTGCACGAGGGCGGGGCGAACGTCGTCACCGAGGCGCTCGCCGCCGGCGTCCCGATCATCTCCACCCGCATTCCCGGCTCGGTCGGGCTGCTCGGCGCGGATTACGCGGGCTATTTCCCGGTCGGTGACACGGAAGCGCTGGCCGCCGTGCTCGACGCCGCCGAACACGACCGCGCGGGGCTTTACACGCAGTTGCGGCGGCAGTGCGCCGCCCGCCGCGCTTCGGTGGATCCGGAGCGTGAAACCGAGGCCTGGGAGCGACTGCTCGCCGAAGCGGTCCCCGCGAAGGCCGGATACGAAGGAGTGCGATGAAACTCAGGAAGAGCGTTCCGAAGGTCGGCGGCGGCGGGGTGCACCGGGAGTTCACCGCCGAGCAGACCTACGCGCGGATCGAACCGCATCTGCGGCGCGCCGGGGTCACCCGGGTCGCGGAGATCACTTGGCTCGACCGGGTCGGCATCCCGGTCTACAACGCCATCGCGCCGCGCTCCAACGACATCATCTCGGTGTACAACGGCAAGGGCCTGACGAACATGGACGCCAGGACGTCCGCGGCGATGGAGGCGATCGAGCGGTTCTCCGCCGCCCTTCCGGTACGGCCACAGGTCATCGCCTCCTACGAGGAACTGGTCGCCGAAGGTCGAACGGTGCTGGATCCGCGCGAGAACAACGCCGAGCTTTCCGCGCATTACCGCGACGATCTCCCGATCTCGTGGGTCGAGGCGTACGACCTGATCAACGAAGAGTCGATCCTGATCCCGCAGGCGTCCGCCGTCTACGGGCTGAAGTTCCACGAACCTCCTTGCTACAAGGTGCTTTCCACCAACGGGCTGGCATCCGGCAACAGCGTCGAAGAGGCCATCTGCCACGCGCTGACCGAATTGATCGAACGCGATTCGATGACCAACGCCGAACTCGTGAGCAGCCAGCTGGCCCAGGTGCTGGAGAAGGGCATCTTCGTCGATCCGCAGCCCGAGCACGTCACGTCCTATCTGCGGGAACTGCATCCGCACGTGGACCTGGAAACGCTGCCGCCGCTGGCGAAGTCCCTCGTGGCCAAGTTCCACGACGCCGGGCTGAAGATGCGGATCGTGCACATCACCTCGGATCTGGAGATCCCGAGTTTCCTCGCCGCCACCTCCGAAGACCTCGGCCCGACGACGTCGCAGGGCCACGGCGGGTTCGGCACGCATCCCGACGCGAACGTCGCGCTCATCCGCGCCATCACCGAATGCGCGCAGGGCCGCGCCGTCGACATCCAGGCGATGCGCGAGGACATCCGGCTCCCGACCGAGAACGTGTCCAAGTACCAGAACCACGTCCAGCGGTCGGCGACGATCGACAAGGGCGCGTGGGCCTGGCAGCCGATGCGCAAACAGGTCGCGTTCGACGAGATCCCGTCGTGGACCACCGACGACGTGATGACCGACATCAAGCTGATCCTGGACCGGATCCGCGCCGCCGGGATCGAACGCGCGCTCGCCGTCGACCTCTCCCCGCCGGGGATCCCGGTCAGTGTCGTGCGGGTGATCGTGCCGAGGCTCGAATCGTGGGCCGTCGACCACTGCAAGATCGGCCCGCGCGGCGCGACGGTCTGGAACGACACGCTGCTGGAACTCTCCGCCCGCATCCGGGCCGCCGAACTTTCCAAGCCCGCCTAGGAGATCGTCATGCGCGCAGTGGTTTTCATCGGCCCGAGCATCGACCGGGAAGCGGCGTCGGCCGAACTCGACGTCGAGTTCCTGCCGCCGGTCAAACGAGGCGACCTCGCCGAACTGCTGGCCCGGCCGGAGCCGCCGGAGGCCATCGGCATCGTCGACGGCCGTTTCCTGCAGAGCCTGTGCATCTCGCCGAAGGAGGTGCTCGAAGCGATGGACCGCGGTGTCACGATGTTCGGTTCGTCGAGCATGGGCGCCTTGCGCGCGGCGGAATGCTCCCCGTTCGGCATGGTCGGCGTCGGCAAGATCTACGAGGAGTACTTCTCCGGGCGGATCGACGCCGACGACGAGGTCGCCGTCACCTACGACGAAGAGAACCTTTCGGCGCTGTCCGAACCGATGGTCAACATGCGGTTCGCCATCGCCGCCGGGATCGAGGAAGGCGCCTTCGCCCCGGAAACGGGGGAGCGGTTCCTCGAGATCGCCAAGGAACTCTACTTCCCGCAGCGCGTCACCCGGACCGTGCTGATGTTGCTGCGGCGAGAGATCCCGGAGGACGAGCACGCCAGGATCGCCGCCTTCTTCGACGGCGGCGCCCCGGACACGAAACGCGAGGACGCCATCCTGCTGCTCGCGGCGATGCGTGACTTCCTGGACCCCGCCGGGCAACCGCAGATCAAATCCGTCGAACACCGAGGTGCGCTGTGACCGACTCCATCGACCCGTCGCTCGCCCCGCTGGCCGGGTTCAGCCCCGAACAGCTCGAACGCTTCCTGGAGGCCGTGCGGACGTCGTCCGACGGTGTCCAGGGCACGCTGGAGTCCTTGACCATGACGATCATGACATCGATCGAATGACTTCCGCGCCGCTGACGGAGGAGGACGTCACCCAGGCGAAGGTGGGCATCTTCTCCAAGGAGTACCGGGCGAGCACGATCGGCTTCGCGTCCGTGATGTTCCTCGAAGGGTTCGCCGCGCTGGCGCTGGTCACCACCCTTCCGGTGGCGGTCGGCCAGCTCGACGGACTGGCCGTGTACGCGCTGGCGCTGGGCGGGTTCGTCACGATGAGCCTGTTCGGCAGCGTGCTGGCGGGCGAGGTCGCCGACAAACGGGGTCCCCGGCTGCTGCTGGTGCTCGGGCTGGGCCTGTTCCTGGCCGGGCTGCTGCTCGCCGGGACCGCGACGACGGTGTGGCAGCTGATCGCCGGGCGCTGCGTGCAGGGGTTCGCGAGCAGCGTCGTGGTGGTCGGCCTCAACGTCACCATCGCGCAGTCGTATCCGTCGAAGCTGCGGCCGAAGGCGCTCTCGCTGATGAGCACCTGCTGGATCGTGCCGTCGATGATCGGCCCGGCGATCGCCGGGACGGTCACCGAGCTGCTGTCGTGGCGGTGGGTGTTCTTCGGGCTCGCCATCCTGGTTTCGGTCGCCTCGCTGATCCCGCTCGGGTTCCTGCGGCGGCTCAGCCCGGTGGCCGAGCAAGAGCGGTCGACGCCGCCGGGGCTCGTCCGGGCCGCGGCCATCGTCGCGGTGGCCGCCGGGATCCTGCACTTCGGCGCGTCGGGGCTGGACCTCCTGCATGTCCTGTTCGCGCTCGCGGGCGTGATCGCGCTGGTGATCAGCGTGCCCCGGCTGCTGCCCGCGGGGACGTTGCGCGCGGCCAAAGGCATTCCCGCGGCGATCCTGTTGCGGGGACTGGCTTCCGGTATCTATTTCGCGCTGGAGTCCTACATCCCGCTGATGCTGATCAACCAGCGGCAGATCTCCGTCACCGCCGCGGGTGTCTCGTTCACCGGTGCCACGCTGCTGTGGGCGGGCGCCGCCTGGCTGCAGGGCCATCCGTGGTCCGAGGTGCCCCGGCACAAACTGGTGCTGCTCGGCTCCGCGGTGATCGCCGGGTCCAGCCTGATCGCGATCTTCGGTGTACTCGGCATCGCGCCGCCGATGACCGCGAGCGTCGCACTGATCGTCGCCGGCTTCGGGATGGGGCTGGTGCTGCCCAGTCTCACCGTCCTCGCGTTCGACCACTGCCCGCCGGAGGACCAGGGCCGCTACTCGGCCGCCATGCAGGTGTCCCAGGGGCTCGGCAGCGTCGTGATGATCGGCGCGGCGGGCGCGCTGTTCAACGTCGGTACCGCCGCCGGCTACTCCGGCGGCCTCGTCTACGGGGTGGTTTTCACCTTCGTGGCACTTATCGCGCTCCCAGCGTGTCTTTTGGCGCTGAGGACCCGCATCTAGGAGGCACTCGTGCAGAAGGATCTCGCGGTCATCGGCCTGGGGTATGTGGGGCTGCCGTTGGCCAGGGAAGCCATCCGTGCCGGGCTCACCGTCGCCGGGCTGGACCAGAACGAGCGCGTCGTCGCGGCGCTCAACACCGGACTGTCGCATGTGGACGACATCCCGGACGCCGACGTCGCGACGATGGTGGAGGCGGGTTTCGCCGCCACCACCGACGAAAGCGTACTGGCCTCGGCCGACGTCATCGTGATCTGCGTACCGACACCACTGGCGTCCGACGGCGGGCCGGACCTCGGCGCGGTGAAGGCCGCGGCCGAGGCGGTCAGCCGTCAGCTGAAGCCGGGAACGCTGGTGGTACTGGAATCGACCACCTATCCCGGGACCACCGAAGAGGTCGTCGCCCCGATCCTGGAGTGGTCGGGACTCCGCGCGGGGGAGGACTTCTGCCTGGCGTTCTCACCGGAGCGGGTCGACCCCGGCAACGCGGTCTACGGCATCCGCAACACCCCGAAGGTCGTCGGCGGGCTGACCCCGTCGTGCGCGGACTCGGTGGCCCGGTTCTACGGCCGGTTCGTCGACGACGTCGTGCCCGCCAAGGGAACACGCGAGGCCGAGATGGCGAAGCTGCTGGAGAACACCTACCGGCACGTGAACATCGCGCTGATGAACGAGATGGCGGTGTTCTGCCACGAACTCGGCATCGACCTGTGGGACGTCATCTCGTGCGCCGCCACGAAACCGTTCGGGTTCCAGTCGTTCCGGCCGGGGCCGGGCGTCGGCGGGCATTGCATCCCGATCGACCCGAACTACCTGTCGTACAAGGTGCGCACCCTCGGCTACCCGTTCCGGTTCGTCGAACTGGCGCAGGAGATCAACTCGCGGATGCCGCGGTACGTCGTCGAACGGGCGCAGGCCATGCTCAACGAATCCGGCCGGGCGTTGCGTGGTTCGCGGGTGCTCCTGCTCGGCGTGACCTACAAACCGGACATCGCCGACCAGCGCGAGTCGCCCGCCCAGCCGGTCGCGGCGCGGCTGCTGTCCTTGGGGGCCGACGTCGTCTACCACGATCCGCACGTCACGGACTGGCGTGTGCACGGGGATCGGATTCCGAGGGTGACCGAGCTGGCGGCGGGACTCGCGTCGGCGGATCTGACGATCCTGCTCCAGAAGCACACCGCCTACGACGTCGACGCCCTCGCCGACTGTGCCCGGCTTCTGCTGGACACCAGGGGCGCCGTGCCGCACGACGCGCACGTCGTCGCGCTGTAGGGCCCGCCGCGTCCGGCTCAGAGCACGAGCCGGACGCGGTAGGCCTTCAGCCAGTCGTTGAGCTGCAACGTGGTCTCCAGCGCGGGCCGGGTCAGCCGTCCCTCGGGGAACTCGTCGGTCAGCAACGGCGAAAGCGGCTCGTCCTTCGCGCCGATCAGCTTCCGCAGGCGGTCGCGCAGGATCCGGTCGTAGGAATCGTCCTCGATGGACGGGTACGGCGTCTTGGCGCGGCTCAGCACCTCGGCGGGAAGCAGATCCTTGCCGACGGCGCGCAACAGGCTCTTCTCGCGGCCGTCGAAGTTCTTCATCGACCACGGGACGTTGAAGGTGTATTCCACCAGCCGGTGATCGGTGAACGGCACCCGAACCTCCAGCCCGGCCGCCATGCTCATCCGGTCCTTGCGGTCGAACAGCACCTGCGCGTGCCGGGTCAGCCCGAGGTAGGTCACCTCGCGCATCCGGGCTTCCAGCGGATCCTCACCGGCCACGGTGGACAGTTCGGCGACGGCGGAGTCATGGCTGTCGCGTTCGTACTCGCGCAGCCCGAGTTTCGTCATCAGATCCGGCGCGAAGAGCAGATCGAGCCCTTCGTGCCGGCTTCGTCCTGAATGGACCCACGGGAAGGTGCCCGACCAGACGGCGTCAGGCTTGCGGTACCAGCGATAACCGCCGAAGACCTCGTCGCCGCATTCGCCGGACAACGCCACCGTCGACCGCTCCCGGACCAACCGGAACAGCTCGTGCAGCGACGCGTGTTCGTCGCCTTTTGCGATCGGCAGGTCGTACGCGGTCAGGACGGCCGCTTTCACCGTGGGAGCGAGAAGATCGACGGTGGTGTGCAGGATCTCCTCGTACCGCGCGCCGACGTGGTCGGCGACCAGCCGTGCGTGCACGTGGTCGAGGTTGTCGCCCGGCTGGTCGGTGACCTTGACCGAATAGGACCGGACGTCGGAGGTCCCGGCCGCGAGCGCGGTCAGCGTGCTGGAGTCGAGCCCGCCCGACAGCAGCGTGCACAGCGGCACGTCCGCGACCAGTTGGCGAGTGACGGTGTCCTCTAGCAGTTCCCGCACCCTCGCGACCGTGGTGGCGAGGCCGTCGGGATGTTCCCCGGCCTGCAGCGACCAGTATTTCCGCAGGTCCAGTCCATCGCGGCGGACTCGCAGCGTATGCCCCGGCGGCAGCTCGCGCATCCCGCGGAAGACCGCGTGCCCGGGGTTCTTCGCCACCGAGAGCAGATCCCGCAGACCGTCCGTGTCGAGAACGCGTTCGGCGAGTGGGTTGGCGAGGATCGCCTTGGGCTCCGAACCGAAGAGGACGCCGTCCGGGGTGGGGTAGTAGAAGAGCGGCTTGACGCCCATGCGGTCGCGGACCAGCAGCAGCTCGGCGCCGTCCCAGATCGCGAACGCGTACATCCCGTTGAGCCGGTCGACGAACGCGTCACCCCATTCGAGGTAGGCGCGCAGGACGACCTCGGTGTCGCTGCGGGTGTCGAACCGGTGGCCGCGGGCGGTGAGTTCCGTGCGCAGTTCCCGGAAGTTGTAGACCTCGCCGCTGTAGGTGAGCGCGGTCGTGCCCGCCGTCATCGGCTGGCGGCCGCCGTCGAGGTCGATGATGGAAAGCCGCCGGTGACCCAGCGCCGCGTGCGCGGAGAGCCAGATCCCGCCGGCGTCGGGCCCCCGCTTCGCCATGGTGTCCGTCATCGCCTCGACCGTGTCGCGTTCCCGCGTCAGATCCCGCCCGAAATCCACCCAACCGGTGATGCCGCACATCTCTCCAGCCTCGCACCGGGACGGCGGCCCCGGAGACTCCCGTATTGCCGGACCGATCAGGAATCGAGAAGCGCCGGATGCCGGTCTCACCTAGCGTGATCGCCATGGATATCAGCATTCACGGGAGTTTTCTTCCTCAGAACGACCCTGAGGCCGCGCTGGCCTTCTACCGCGACCTCCTGGGTTTCGAGGTGCGTAACGACGTCGGTTACGACGGGATGCGCTGGCTCACGGTCGGCCCGCCCGGGCAGCCGGTGTCGATCGTGCTGCACCCGCCCGCCGTCGATCCGGGCATCACCGAGGACGAACGCCGGGTCATCGGCGAGATGATGGCCAAGGGCACCTACGCGGGCATCCTGTTTTCCTCGGACGACCTCGATGGCTTGTTCAAGCACCTCGCGGAGGCCGGCGCGGAAGTCATCCAGGAGCCGACCGACCAGCCTTACGGCCTGCGCGACGGCGCCGTCCGTGACCCGGCGGGGAACCTGATCCGTATCCAGCAGCGCGTCTGAGGGCCGCATCTTCCTTGCGAACATGTGCCGTATCGAGGCGGCCGTGTCGCGAAAGCCACGTTCGAGACACCACATGTCCCCGAAGTGGCTTTCGCGACACCACCGACTCGCGCGAGTCGTGCTGTACAGGCAGCAAAAAAGCCCTTCCCGATTCCCCGGGAAGGGCTTTTGATCTGTTGTGGAGCTGAGGGGAATCGAACCCCTGACCTTCTCGATGCGAACGAGACGCGCTACCAACTGCGCTACAGCCCCTGGTGAATCCTGCCCCGTTGTTTGGAGCTCCATGAGCCTATCAGTGGCTCATGGAGCCCCGAAACGCGGGGGTCACTCTCCGGCGGCCCGGCGGAAAGGCCTGGTGCCGGGCTCGTCGAGCTCGTGGAAGGCCGGATCCTCGTCGTCGAGGTCGACGACGACGGCTTGGCGCCGGAGGCGGGACATCGGGGACGGTTTGCGCTCCACGACGGCCGGGCGTTCGGTGGCGACGACCTCGACGTCCTCGTGGGATTCGGAGTCTTCGTCGTCATCGGCGACCGAGCGGCGCGGGGCGCGGGTGCTGTTGAAACGGGCCTGGCGGCGTTGCCGGATCTCGTTCTCGATGCGGACCTGGCGGCGCAGGTACACGAGGTAGCCGATGAGGACGGCGTCGACGACACCGTTGGCCCACCAGACCGTCGGGGTCAGGAAGCCGGCGACGACCGCGGTGGTGACCACTAGGACGAGGAGCGCGATGACGATCCGCTGCCGGAACGCGTACTTGGCGCGCGCGGCGATGTCCGCGGCTTCGGGGTCGAAGCCACCACGGCCCGGCCGGTAGCCGGAGCCTTGGCGTTCCCTTTCGGTGTGGGACGCGCGCGAGGGCTGGGGTAGTGGTTCGGCTTCCGGTTCCTCGTCTTCGAGGTCGGCGTCGAGTTCCGCCTCGAGCTCGGCCAGATCGTCTTCTACCGACGGTTCCGTGTTCTCCGCCATGGCGAACTCCTCCGGTCCCTCTTGGCGTGTGCTCCCGCTCCGCACGACCCGCGCCGCCATGGCCGAGTCCGTCGTCCGCGCGACCTGCTGGCGCTTGCGGGCGACCATGGGCACGAGAACGACGAGCCATGCCGCTGCGAGCGCGACGATGATCACCGAACTGGGCATCTCCCGTCACCTCCCCCGATCCACTGCTGTAGTCACGCTAGCCACAACAGTCACACACGCCGCGCAGACTCGCCGGTTTCGATCACGGAAAATGCATCACCAAATTAGGTGAATCTCACAGGTTGTGGTAACGCGGTCACCGGAACGACCCGGTGACGGGGTCAAACGCGCTCCGCGAGGCCCTTCGCGACGAGCCTGGAGACCAGTCCGTCACCGGTCTCCTCCTTGGTGATGGCGTAGCAGAAATGGTCCCGCCAGCCGCCCGCGACGTCGAGGTAGCGCTCGAAAAGTCCCTCTTGCCGGTAGCCCGCTTTGCCGAGAACTCGCAGGCTGGGGGTGTTTTCGGGGCGGACGGTCGCCTCGAGGCGGTGCAGTCCGCCGAAGTCGAAGACGTGGTCGGTGACCAGCGCGACGGCGCCGGTCGCGACGCCGCCGCGGACGATGTCCGATGACACCCAGTAGCCGATCCAGGCGGACCGGAGCGACGCCCGGATGACGTTACCCACAGTGATCTGCCCGGCGAAGCGTCCGTCCACCGTGATGGTGAACGGGAGGCACTGGCCGCGCCGGGCGAGGCCGCGCAGAGCCAGCCACTGGGACGGCCACGACCAGTACGCGTTGCGATCCGGCCACGGTCCGATGCCGGTCGGTTCCCACATCTCCAGGTGCTCGCGGTCCCGCAGCCGGACGCGGCTCCACTCGCCGGCGTCCCGTAGCCGGACCGGCCGGACGGCGAGGATCCCGGCGGGCACCCGGAGCGGGCCCAGCTTCGCGGGCCAGCCCGGATGCCGGGTCTCGATCGGATACGCGACGCCGGAAATCGGTGCGCCCATTACGCCCGCTGGGCCAGGAAGGTCACCTTGACCTGCTCGCCCGCGGCGACCTCGGTGAGGTCTTCGTCGATGTTGATCAGGCAGTTCGCCTCGGCGAGCGACGCGAGCAGATGCGCGCCGGAGGTGCCGAGCGGTTGCACCAGGTACTCGCCGTTGCCCTCGTCGCGCAGCAGTTGCCCGCGCAGGAAGCCTTTGCGTCCCTTGGTCGAGGTGATCGGGGAGAGCAGCCGCGCGCCGACGATCCGGCGGTGCGGGTTGCGGGTGCCGCGCGCGGCGCGGATCAGCGGGCGGACCAGGACCTCGAACACCACCAGCGCGCTCATCGGGTTGCCGGGGATCAGGAACGTCGGCACCGAATCGGGGCCGAGCCTGCCGAAGCCCTGCACCGAACCGGGGTGCATGGCGACGCGGGTCATGTCGATGTGGCCGAGGTCGGACAGCGCCGCGTGCACCTCGTCGCCCGCGCTTCCGCCGGCGCCGCCCGCGACGACGACGATCTCCGACATCAGCAGCCGGCCTTCGACGATCTCCCGCAGCCGTTTCGGATCGCCGGGGACGATGCCGACGCGGCTCACCTCGGCGCCCGCGTCCCGCGCGGCCGCGGACAACGCGTACGAGTTGACGTCGTAGACCTGCCCGACCGACGGGGTGCGGTCGATGTCGACCAGTTCGTCGCCGACGGACACGATCGAAACCCGCGGCCGCGGGTAGACCAGTACCTTCGCCCGGCCGACGGCGGCGAGCAGGCCGACCTGGGCCGAGCCGATGGTGTCGCCCTTGCGCACGGCGACGTCGCCGATCTGCACGTCCTCGCCGGTCCGGCGCACGTAGCCCGCCGACGGCACCGACTTGTGCACGGTGACCTTGGCCTGGTGACCGTCGGTGTAGGCGGTCGGGACGACGGCGTCGGCCAGCGTGGGCAGCGGCGCGCCGGTGTCGACCCGCACGGCCTGGCCCGGCTGGAGCCGCCGCGGCTGGCGTGAACCGGCGGCGATCTCGCCGACCACCGGCAGTTGCACCGGCTCCTGGCCCGCAGTGCGGACGTCGACGCTTCGCACCGCGTAGCCGTCGACGGCGGCCTGGTCGAAACCGGGCAGCGCGTGTTCGGCGACGACCTCTTCGGCGCACAGGAGGCCTTGGGCCTCGGAGATGGCGACCCGGACCGGGCGCGGGCGTACCGCGGCGTCCAGGGTCAGCGCGATCTGATCCTCGACGGAACGGAACTGTCCCGCGTCTTCGGTCTCGGCCGCTTCGGCGATGGGCTCCGTCATGACTGGGGGATCTCGATCCGTTCGTTCGACCAGGCGCGCGGTGAAGGCCCGTCGGTGAACTGAAGTTCACCACCGTTACCAGGAGTGATGCGGTCCGAAGCCGTGGAAATCGCCCGATCGGGCAAGTCCCCCGTGGTCCGTGCCGCCGGGGTGGTCGCTGCGCCTGTCATAGGCGTGAAGCCTAACCTGACCACGTGTGCGAGCCCGGCAATGAACACCTGAGCAAGGCGGAGTGGCGTTCTCGGATAACCGCCGAACGGCGTTCACAGGTGACGGAACAGCGGGCCAGGGAGGCCGTCGCGCTGGCCGCCTCGGCCGCTCGGCTGCCGGGTGAGGTCGTGTGCGCGTACGTACCGTTCGGGACGGAACCGGGTTCGACGTCACTCCTTGATCAACTTCTGGACCAGGGCAAACGGGTACTGCTGCCGATCGTCCCGGACGAGCCGGGACCGCTCGGGTGGGCGGTCTACGAAGGCTCGTCGAGCCTCGGCCCGGGCAGGCTGCGCGGG
The DNA here is from genome assembly GCF_042723255.1 of Amycolatopsis thailandensis. Taxonomy (NCBI): domain Bacteria; kingdom Bacillati; phylum Actinomycetota; class Actinomycetes; order Pseudonocardiales; family Pseudonocardiaceae; genus Amycolatopsis; species Amycolatopsis thailandensis. The sequence goes on along the minus strand of NZ_JBHXJK010000034.1, from coordinate 51,433 downwards.
CTGCTCGAACCGACCGGCCGCCGGCTCGGTCCCGACACGCTGAGGACGGCCGATCTGGTGCTGATCCCCGCGCTCGCCGTCGACGACGAAGGTGTCCGGCTCGGCAGGGGCGCCGGGTACTACGACCGGTCGCTCTCCTTCGCCGCGCCGGGCGCCGCGCTGATCGCCGTCGTCCGGGACGCCGAACTCGTCCGTGAATTGCCTTCGGAACCGCATGACGTCCGGATGACGGGAGTACTGACCCCGGACCAGGGGGTCTCCCCGCGACCGGTAGTACCTGGATAAGCAGGAGTGCTGACCCCAGACCAGGGTGCCGCCCCACGACCGGTAGTACCTGGATAAGCAGGAGTGCTGACCCCAGACCAGGGTGCCGCCCCACGACCGGTAATACACTGACGCCCCGACGCAGTGGTTCAGAAAGGGCACAATGAGCTCTGACGCGCACCTGTCCGATCGATTCGCCGAAACGCTGTCGAAAATGCGTTCCGCGGGGGCCCACGCCATGGAGCTGGCGGCCCTGCGAAGGCGGCTCGAGCAGCTGTCCGAACCCGGCGCCGGTGAATTGCCGGGAAACGAACTCGAACCTCTCGATGACATCAGCAGGCTCGTGGATCTGCCCGAGCCGGACGACGCGGAAGCGCGCCGGGTCCTGGACCGCACGGCCGTGCTCAAGCTCAACGGCGGGCTCGGCACGAGCATGGGGCTCACCGGGCCGAAATCGCTGCTGGAAATCAAACCGGGGAAGACCTTCCTCGACGTCATCGCGATGCAGGTGCTCTCGACCCGCGCGAAGTACAAGGCGCGCCTTCCGCTGATCCTGATGAATTCGGCGGGTACCCGCGAACCTTCGCTGGAGTCGCTGAAGAAGTATCCCGATCTCGCCGACGACGTGATCCCCGCCGACTTCCTGCAGGGACGCGAACCGAAGATCACGGCCGACGGCAAGCCCGCCGAATGGCCCGCGAACCCGGAACTCGAATGGTGCCCGCCGGGACACGGCGACATCTACGTCGCGCTCGCGGTGAGCGGGATGCTCGAAACGCTGCTGGCGGAAGGCATCCGCTGGTGCTTCGTGTCCAACGCCGACAACCTCGGCGCGCTGCCGGACGCGCGGATCGCCGCGTGGCTCGCGAGCGAGGACATCCCGTTCGCGATGGAGACCGTGCTCGGCACCGCGGCCGACCGCAAGGGCGGGCACCTCGCGCGGCGCGCCGGCCGGATCGTCCTGCGTGAATCCGCGCAGGTGCCCGACGGCGACGATTCGTTCGGCGACGTCGCCAAGTGGCGTTTCTTCAACACCAACAACATCTGGTTCGACCTCGAACGGCTGAAGTCCCTCCAGGACGCCGATCCGGCCGCGCCGCTGTTGCCGCTGATCGTGAACCGGAAGACCGTCGATCCGGCCGACGCGGCCAGCACGCCGGTGATCCAGCTCGAAACGGCGATGGGCGCGGCAATCGGATCCGTCGAGGGCGCGCGGGCCATCGAGATCCCGCGGACCCGGTTCGCGCCGGTCAAGACCACCGACGACCTGCTCGTCGTCCGGTCCGACGCGTACGTGCTCGACGACAGCGGGGAGATGATCCCGGAGTTCACCACCACCCCGCCGGTCGTCTCGCTGAGCAAGGAGTTCTACAAGCTCCTGCCGGACTTCGACGCGCGTATCCCTTCCGCGCCTTCGCTCAAGGAATGCACGAGCCTCGAAGTGGACGGCGACGTCACCTTCGGGAAGAACGTCGTCGCCCGCGGCGATGTGAAGATCACCGGGCCGAAGACCATCCCGGACGGCGAAGTTCTCTAGCCTCGCTGGGCGATGAACACGTACTCGCGTCCTGGACGGTCTGGAGCATCCCGGACGTCCAGGACGCGAAAACCGTGCTCCGCCAGCAAGGCCTCCAGGTCTTCGCGTTCGCGGAACCAGAGTTTCGAGTCCGAGGTGACGATCTCGCCGTCGGCGAACCGGTAGCTGTACCGGAACGAAACGAACGGAAGGTCCACCTCGGTGACCTCGCGCCACTGCTCGACCTCACCGACACCAGGGACGTCGATGACGTCGTGCGCGGTGTCGGCGGCCCAGTCCTCCCAGACGCGACGGCCCGGGCGCCGGATCTCGAACACCAGGTGACCACCCGGCTTCAGTGCCGTGCGGACGCCTTCGAGGGTCCGGCGCCATTCGTCGTCGGTCAGGAAGACCTGGGCCACGTTCCCGGTCATCACGGCGAGATCGGCGCCCGCCTCGCCCGCCGCCTTCGCGTCACCGTGGATCCAGGTGATCTTCCCTTCCGGGTCCTTGGCCTTCGCGATCTCCAGTGACGCCTCGGCCGGATCGACCCCCACCACCTCGATCCCGCGTTCGGCCAGGAGAACGGCCAGGCAGCCGGTGCCGCAGCCGACGTCGAGCACTCTCCCCGCCCCGAGTTCGCCGATGATCGCGAGGTAGTGGTCCAGATCGTCGCGAGCGCCGTCGAAGGCGTCGTAGATCGGTGCGAGCCGGGCGTGGGCGAAGAGCGCGTCAGGCATTCGGCGACGATAGCTCCGGGACCCGTTCGGGAGCCACGGATTTACGGTCGCGCCGCCAGGCCCGCTCACCCAGCAGTGCCAGGAACGCGGGCAGCAGCACGCCGCGGACCAGCGTGGCGTCGATCAGGACGGCGACCGCCATCCCGACACCCATCATCTTGTACTCGATCGCGCTCAACGTGATGAAGACGCTGAACACGCCGACCATGATCACGGCCGCGCCACTGACCACCCCCGCGCTGGTGCCGGTGCCGCGGACGATCGCGGTGACGGCTCCGTCGGCCCGGCGTTCACGGATCCGGCTGAGGATGAAGATGTGGTAGTCCATGCTCAGCCCGAGCAGCAGGACGAACATGAACATCGGCAGCCAGCCGACCACCCCGCCGTACGGGGTGAATCCCAGCAGGGAAGCGAAATGGCCGTCCTGGAAGATCCAGGTGAGCACGCCGTAGGCCGCGCCGATCGACAGCAGGTTCAGCAGGATCGACACGAGCGCCACCGCCACGGACCGGAAGGCCAGCAGCAGCAACACGAGCGCCGCCAGCAGGACGAAACCGACGACCAGCGGCATCCGGTCGATCACCCGGTCGGCGAAGTCGCGGGCGTTCGCCGTCCGGCCCGACACCGCGAACTCGACGCCGTCCACCTCGCCGATCGTCGCGGGCAGTACCTCGGTGCGCAGTTTCGCCAGCGCGGCATCGGCTTCCGAGTCCCGGCCCGCGCCCGACAGCGGGACCCGGACGACCACCGCCTCGTCGACGTTCGCGACCGCGACGGGTTTGTTCAGCACGCCGCCGGTTTCCCCGATCCTTCGTTCGAGATCGGTGATCGCCGAGCGCAGTGCCGGGCTGTCGACCGGGCCGCCGTCCTCGGCCGTCAGCACCACCGTCGCGGGGTAGACGACGCCTGGGAAGGTTTCCTGGGTGCGGACGGCGGAGTCGATGGTCGCCATCGATCGAGGCAGGCTCTCCGCCGGTGTCGGATCCTGTAGATGCATGCCGAGCGCGGGCAAGGCGAGCAGGATCAGCGACGCGGTCGCGAGCCCGCCCCACAACGACGGCCGCCGGGTGACGGCGCGGGCGATCGCGGACCAGAAGCGCGAGTTCTCCGCGGTGGTGCGCCGCTTGCCCAGCCAAGGAATCCGGCCGCGATCGACCTTGTCGCCCAGCAAGGACAGCAGCGCGGGCAGCACGGTGACCGCGCCGAGCACGGCCAGGCCCACCACGAACGCCGTGCTGATCGCGAGCCCCGTGAAGTTGTCGAGCCCGGTCAACACCAGCCCGCTCACACACAGGACGACCGTCACGCCCGAGACGACCACGACGTGCCCGGACGTCCGCGACGCGATCAGGATCGCGTCGTCGATCGAATGCCCCCGCGCACGCTCTTCTCGTTGCCGCCTCAGGAAGAACAGCGAATAGTCGACGCCGACCGCCATCCCGATGAGCAGCGTGATCACCGTCGTCGCGCCGTTGATCGGGGTGAGGTCGTCGACGACGGAGAGGAAACCGAACGTCGCCGCGACACTCGTTCCGGCCAGCAGCAACGGGACCGACGCCGCGACCAGCGCCCCGAAGACGATCAGCAGGATCACCAGTGTCATCGGCAGCGAAAGGAGCTCCGACCGTTTGACGTCTTCCCGGATGCCTTTGTCGACCACGGTCGACAGGCTGAGGTCCCCGGACAGACCCAACCGGACGGACGGATGCCGGGCGGCGACCTCGTCGACCTGCGCGGAAGCGGTCTCGAAGTTCGGCCGGATGTCCTTATCCCCGCCCGCGATCGAGAAGCCGACGAGACCGGACACCCCGTCGGCCGAGATCCGGTCCGCGCCGTCGGGGGCCAGCGGCGAGCGGACGTCGGCGACGGAACCGGAGCGGGTGAGCGTGGTGATCAGGTCGTCGGTCGCCCGCCGGAGTTCTTCGTTCGAGGTGAACAGTGCCGAGCCGGGGTTCTTCGGTTGGACGAGGACGTTCTCGCGTAAGGGGTCGAAAGTGTTCTGGGCGTTCAAAGCCGTCTGCGCGCGACCGGATTCGCCGGGATCGGTGCTCCGCCGGCTTTCGCCGTCCAGCAGGGCACCCGACAGCAGGGCGACGACCACGAGGGCGACCCAGCAGACGAGAGTGAGCGCGCGATGCCGGAGGGACCAGGCGGCGAGCTTTTCGGGCAGCATGAACTACAGTCCTTTACGTGAAGGAGTGAGATGCCTCGGGCGAGGTTTTTGCTTCTTCTTTCCTGGGCCGTCGAGTTGCCGCTCGGCGGCCCAGGGTCTTTTCACCGGGTGGTCAGTCGACCTCCTTGAGGATCCGCTCGACCGAGCCCACGCTCTTCTGGAGATCGGCGAGGCGGCCGTTGAGTTCGGTGAGTTTGCGTTCGGTCTCTTCCTGCGCCTGGACGGCTTTTTCGGCGAGCCTGCGGTATTCCTGTTCCCGCGCGAGCGCGCCCTTGGCCCGGATGGTCGCGCCGAACTGCCACACGACCACCGTGATCACCACGGTGAGGAACACGAAGATGCCGATCAGTCCGGCGACTTCCTGCCATTGATGCCACTTCACGGTCGTTCCCCCTCATCGCCCGCCGACGGCGTGGTCAGTGTCGGTGCCGCGGCGGCGATGGCGTCCGGGCTCAGTTCGATCAGGAACGGTTTCACCTCGTAGAACTTCATCGCTTTCCCGTCCTCCGACAGCTCCAGGGTGGCCGACACGAGCCCGGCCGCCTCCAGTTTGCGCAGGTGGAGCTGCAACAGCGCCCGGCTGATGCCGAGCTCTCGCGCCAGCTGACTCACGTACGCGCGCTCCTCGCGGAGCGCCGCGACGATCCGCAGCCGATGCGGATTCGCCAATGCCCCCAGCAGCCGCAGCAGCTCGTCGCCGGACGGTCCGGTGGCGCTCATGGCAGGCTCCCGCACATGCCAAAGAAATCTAGCAGGTGCTGGCTCGATCTACCAGGTGCTCCATCCAGGCGTTCGGTTCCGTGTAGACGCCGACGTCCAGCGCCGAGGAGGCGAGCACCGGCGCGATCCCGCCGGGAACGGCCGTGAGGCCGTCCTGGAGTTCGACGCCGGTCCACGCCTTCCACTGGGCGAACGTGCCCGTGACCGTCATCGCGAACGGCGCCACTTTCACGAACCGGGCACCGAGCCGCTCGTGCGTGCGCAGCCACGGATCCTCGGGCAGTCCGTCCGGGCGACGGCGCGCGACGTAGTCCTCAAAGGACAGTCCAGGTTCGTTCTCCTTCCCGGCCGGGCGGACCGGCACGACGAGGTTGCGCATCCCTGTTTCCGAGGCGCGCTTTTTCAACGCTTCCAACGCTTTTGTGGCCAGGCCGCCACCGCGGCGGCCTGGCGCGACCATCACTTCGAGGGCGATCAGCGTATTCGTCTCACGGGCGCTCATCAGATCTTCGGCGGCCCAGATCAGGGCGGCGTCCCAGCCGTGGTCCGGCAGTTCCGGGCGTTCGGCCGTCGGGAATCCGACCGGGACGGCGGCCACTCTCGCCACCGGGACGCCGTCTTCCAGCAGCACGAGGAAGTATTCCGGCCAGCGGGCGGCCAGGTGGGACGACTTCGCCAGCAGGCCCGCCAGGCCGTGCTGGAGGAATTCGCCGCCGACACCGCCGAGGCCGAGCGCGGGCTCACGCAGCTCAGGCCGGGTGGCCAGGTCTTCGATCACGATCATGTCCTCAGTAGACCCGAGGACACGCGATTCTCACGAGGTGGTTTTCACGATGGTCTAGCGAACCGGCAGCGCGCGGCGCCTTCCGGTGAGACCGGTGGTGTTGAGGTTGGCTCGCTCACCGGCCGAATGTCCGTCGAGATAGCCGCTTCCGGACAGCCGCCTCGGCGGTGCCGAGCGCAAGTCGCCGTATTGCTCATCGTACGCCTGTTTGACCATCGCCGTCCGGTCCTGGATCACCAGTTCGGCGGAGCGATGACCCGCCGCCGTGGTGTGGGTGCGGGCAGCGGTGTCTTCGCTGTTGCGGAGCCTTTCGTAGACGGCGCCGGAGAATCCGTGCAGCCAGGTGCGCCGGTACGCGGCCAGCGATTCGCCCACGAACACCCGGTTCTCCGGGCGGACCCTGGTCAGCTGGGTGGTCGCTTGCAGCAGCAGGCTGGTGTACAGCAGTTCCGTGCGCTCCAGATCGGACCGGAAGCCGAACACGGTCACCGCGGTGACCGACTGGCCGAGCCGGTGCAGCAGGGCCCGGCAGCGCAGCGGATGCGCGATGTTCGTGAGCAGTCCCGCCTTGTCCCGGCTGTACGGGTTTTCGAGCGGGATCATGACCTGGGTGATCTCGTCGGCGGTCGCCCCGGAGGCGGCCAGCAGCGCCTGGTCGATGCCGTACCTGGCGATCAGTTCGGCGGCCTTGGTGTTGTACGACTCGGCTTCGGCCTCGGTGACCGCCGGGTCCTCCGCCTTCGCGAGGAGTTTCCGGACGCGCGCGAGCAGCGTGTCATGGTCGGGCATGGCCCTCCTTCCTGATTGGGTTGGAGCGGGTCAATCTAGGAGAGAGGTCCGACAATATTCGGACGGGAAGTTCGGATCCGGCAAGGGGGCGGTATGGCGGTCGACGTTTCGGTGGTCGGTTCCGGGCCGAACGGCCTCGCGGCGGCGGTGCTGCTGGTCAGGGCGGGCCTGTCGGTCGAAGTGCACGAGGCGGCGGACGAGATCGGCGGTGGGACGCGCACGGCCCCGCTGTTCGACGACGACGTCCGGCACGACATCTGCGCGACCGGGCATCCGCTGGCCGCGGCGTCTCCCTTCTTCCGCTGGTTCGATCTCGCCGGGCACGGAGTCGACCTCCTGCGGCCGGAGATCGCGTACGCGCACCCGATCGACGGTAGCCGCGCCGGACTCGCCTATGAAGATCTCGACCGGACCTGTGATGCCCTTGGTACGGACGGTCCCCGGTGGCGCCGCCTGCTGGGACCGCTGGCCGCGAACAGCCGCGAGCTGGCCGATCTCCTGCTCGGCGACCTCCGTCATCCGCCACGGGACCCGCGCGCCGCCGCGCTTCTCCCCGCCCGGACGGCGCTGCTCGCTTCCGGGCTGGAACGCCGTCTGTTCACCGGTCCGGAAGCGCCCGCGCTCCTTTCCGGTGTCTCCGCGCACGTGATGAGCCGTCAACCTTCGCTCGCCGCGGCCGGCGCGACCCTTCTGCTCGGCCACCTCGCGCATTCGACCGGCTGGCCGATCGCCCGCGGCGGCAGTCAGAGCATCACCGAGGCGCTCGCCGCCGATCTCCGCGCGCACGGCGGGCGGATCCACACCGGTAGCCGGATCACGGATCTGCGGTGCTTGGCGGGTTCGCGAACGGTGGTCCTCGATCTCGCGCCGCGCGGTTTCCTCGACATCGCGCGAGATCTGATGCCGCCGCGATATCGGAAGGCGCTGGAGTCCTATCGCTACGGGCCCGGCGTGGCGAAGGTGGATTTCCTGGTGTCCGAACCGGTTCCGTGGGCGGTCCCGGAGGTCGGCAAGGCGGGCACCGTCCATCTCGGAGGCACGCGGGACGAGGTGTACGCCGCGGAGAACGCCGTCGTGCGCGGGGAGGCTCCGGAAGACCGTTTCGTGCTCGTGTCCGATCCGATGGTGCTCGACCCCTCCCGCGGGCTGCCGGGCAAACGGCCGGTGTGGGCGTACTGCCATGTGCCGCACGGGGATCCGCGAGACGTCACCGAGCTCGTCCGGCGGAGGATCGAACGGTTCGCGCCCGGGTTCTCCGACACGATCCTGGCGAGCCGCTGCCTCACCGCGCCGGAGCTGGAGGCCTACAACGCGAACTATCCCGGAGGGGACGTCGCCGCCGGCGCGGTCGATCTGCGCCAGGTGCTCGGAAGGCCTGTCACGCGCTGGAATCCGCATCGCACCCCGCTCGGCGGTGTCTTCCTGTGCTCGGCCGCGACGGCGCCGGGACCCGGTGTGCACGGAATGGGCGGCTGGCATGCCGCGAAATCCGTGCTTGGGAAAGACTTCGAACGCGCTATTCAAGAATTTCGGGGCCGTACGAGCCCTGTTTCGTAGGCGACCACCACTGCCTGGGCCCGGCTGGAAATACCGAGTTTCGTCATCAACCGGTTCAGATGCGTCTTCACGGTGGCCTCGCTGACCAGCAGGCTCCGCGCGATGTCGGAATTCGGCACGCCGGTGCCGACGTAGCGCAGCACCTCGAGTTCGCGTTCGGTCAGTCCGGTGAGGGCGGGCGGGGCCGCCGGTTTCTCCGGCGGGCCCTGGGTGAAGGCCTCGACCAGCCGCCGGGTGATGGTCGGCCCGAACAGCATGTCGCCGCGCGCGACGGCGTGGATCCCGGCGATCAGCGTCTCCGGCGGGCAGTCCTTGAGCAGGAAGCCCGCCGCTCCCGCGCGCAACGCGGTGTAGACGTATTCGTCGAGGTCGAACACCGTCAGCATGAGCACGTTCGGCTTCTCCGGACCGGCCTGCGCGAGGATCCGCTCGGTCGCCTTGACCCCGTCGAGCCCGGGCAGCCGGATGTCCATCAAGATCACGTCGGGACGCAGGTCGAGGGCTTTCTCGACGGCTTCGAGCCCGTTTCGCGCTTCGCCCGCGACGTGCACGTCGGGAACGGCGTCGAGCAGAGCGACGAAGCCCGCCCGTACGAGATCCTGGTCGTCGACCACCAGCACACTGGTCACCGGGCTCGCTCCTGCGGAAGATAGGGAAGGGTCAGTTCGATCGCGAAACCACCGGATCCTGCCGGTCCCATTTCGATCGAACCACCGTACATTCTCGCCCGTTCGCGCATTCCGATGAGGCCTTGTCCGGCCGGATCGGACGGTGGTGTGTCTTCGGGAGCGGAATTGCGGACGCTCAGCACGAGCGCCGCCTCACCGTATTCGAGGACGAGCTCCACACTCGCCTTGTCCGCGTGTTTCAGTACGTTCGTAAGCGCTTCCTGCGCGATTCGGTAGGTGCACAGTTGCTGTCCCGGCGGAAGCCGTCGCGGTTCGCCGACGGTCCGCGCCTTCACCGTGAGGCCGGCTTCACGCACGCGGGCGACCAGCGCGGGCAAATCGGCGAGACCGGGCTGAGGGCGGTACTCGTATGTTTCACGTTGCGGTGGGCGCAACACCCCGAGCAGACGCCGCAGTTCGTCGAGCGCTTCCGTCGTGGTGCCGGTGATCGTGTCCAGCGCGGTGCGCGCGGTGCCGGGGGAGGACTCGAAGACGTATCGCGCGAGGTTCGCCTGCACCGCGATCACCGAGATGTGGTGGGAAACGACGTCGTGCAGTTCGTGCGCGATGCGGATGCGCTCCTCGACGACGGCCTGTTCCGCTTCGAGCCGGATCTCGCGCTCCGCGCGGACGGCGCGTTCCACCAGCCGGTCCGCGCGCAGGAAACCGAGCCGTCCGACGATGATCGTGCCCACGCACTGCGCGATCAGGCGTGTCGTGTCGGCCACGAACGACGGCACTTCCCCGAGGACGAGCCCTGCCTCGAACAGCACGACCCACGCGATGGTCGGTGCCACGGCCTTCGCGGGCGGATAGCGCGCCCACACCGTGTACGCCGCGATGAAGGCCGAGGGCTCGCCCAAGGTGGCCCGGTAACCCAAGGCGGTGTACACGGTCATGATCGAGACCGACGTGAGCAGGACCGCGATCGGATAGCGGCGGCGCACCAGCAGCGGGAGCGCGACGAGCACCGCGAGGGCGACGCCTTCGGCCTCGACCGGATCGCCGAACGCGCCGCCGCGGGGTGCCGCGCCCAGTGCCAGGAGAGTGGCCGAGGCCGCCGTGATCAGAAAATCGATGAGCGCCGGCCGTGCACGGAGGAGCTGAAAGGGCTGAGCGAGGGACGGCACTTCCGAAAGTTACCGCCGGAGCGTCGGACCGCCCAATTCCTGCAACTTTCGCGGTATTCGCCCGGCGATATACCGCGAAGGTTTACCTCGCCTTCCGACTCGCGGTGATTCCGCTCGATGATCCGTCCGGATAACGTCGGGGCAGGATGGATATTCCATTCCCCAACTCGGCGAAGAGGTCGCCCTCCTCCGGGTAAGAGGGCCTTCGGGAGGGGATATCCGGAGCGGGTCGCCTCTTCGCCGAGCCTCAGCTCAGATAAGCGTCCAGCGTGACGGCCAGCGCGCTTTCCGGTGACGGCGCGAAGCTCGCACCAGCCAATCCGCCCCAGAGCCACAGCTGGGCGAGACCGTGCAGCGACGCCCACAGTGAGGACGCGAGCAGCCGCGGGTCGGTCGCGGGATGCCAGTCCCCGTCCTGGAGCGCGCCTACGAGCGAGGCGAAGAAGTCGAAGACCGCGCTGCTCACCCGCGTGAGTTCGGTGTCGTCCGGATCGATGAGATCGCGGCGGAACATCAGCTCGAACATCGCCGGATTGGTCAGCGCGAAGTCGAGATAGCCGTGGCAGGCCGCGATGAGCCGCTCGCGCGGCGTCCCGTCCGGCAGGCCGGTGCCGCGATCGAGCAGTTCGGTGTAGCCGCGGGTGGCGACCGCCGAGAGCAGGGCCGCGCGCCCGGAGAAATGCCGCAGCGGCGCGCCGTGCGAGACGCCGGCCGCCTTGGCGATCCCGCGCAGCGTCACCGCGCCGACGCCCTCTTCGGCCAGCAGGTTCGCCGCGGTGTCGATCAGGCGGGTTCGGGCGCCCACGACCGGGTCTCCTCGAGGACGGGCAGCAGGTCGGGGCGCTTCGGCAGGAAGCCGTCGCCCGGCTGGCGGCCGCTGAGCCGGTTGCGGAACCGGCTGGCCGCGACCGGGAGGACCTCCCGGGTCAGCCAGCGCAGGTCCGCGCGCAAGCCGGGGCGTCCCGCCGAACCGGGGAGCGGGGCGAGCCAGGCCGGGTCGTGGGTGACGCCGAGCTTGCCGAGCACGTGCCCGGCCAGGCGCCGGTGCCCTTGTTCGGACAGGTGCAGCCGATCCGGGCCGAAGTAGCGGGAATCGTGCGCGGCGTCGTCCGGCCAGAGGTCGACGAGCGTCGCGCCGTAGCTGACGGACGCTTCGCGGACGGCGTCGTTCAGCTCGACGATGCGCGGGCGCATGCGGTGACCCATCGGCATGCGGTGGGAGATGTCGCTGAGGGTGAAGGTGACGACGTCCGGCGCGATCTCGGTGCAGGCGCGGATGGTGGCGTCGACGCGGCGGGCGACCGTACGCGCGTCCCAGCCGCGGCTCATCACGTCGTTGCCGCCGCCGAACAGCGCGATCAGATCCGGCCGCAGTCCGCTCGCCGCCGGGGTCTGCTCGGCGTGGATCTGGTCGAGCCTGCGCCCGCGGACCGCGAGATTGGCGTAACGGAAACCCGGCTCTTCCTCGGCGAGGCGTGCCGCGACGAAGTCGGCCCAGCCGCGGTAGAAGCCGCCCGACGGATGCGGATCGGCCAGCCCTTCGGCGCAGCTGTCGCCGAGCGCGACGAAACGTTGGTAGCCCATCCAGATCTCCGTAACCGCGAGTTCACCTTGTAGACACTGTCTATCAAACTCACGTAGACGCTGTCTACTTCGGGGGAGCGGGGGACCTTTGCTATCGCCCGAGCCGGGCGCGGTGGGTGAACGCGACAGCACGCCGCGGGTCTCCGTCCGGGAGCACCCGGCACAGCGCGTCGATGATCTCCAAGTCGTCCGCGCCGCAAGGGGTCTCCCAGTACGACCACAGCGCCGCCGCGTCCCCGCTGCCGAGCGCGACCCGCCGGACCGACGCGGTGACCGACTCGCGCTCCTCGCGGATGGCAGGCGACTCCGATTCGGCCAGCAGCGGCCCGCGGAACGCGTTCGCGGCACCGGCGACGTCGCCCCGTTTGAGCGCCGCGCGGACCCGCAGGAAGTCGGCGTCCACCTCGGCGGAGAGCCGGTACGGCCGGGTCCGCACGATGTCCGACCCGAGCTGCGTGCGCAGCCGGTGGATCTCCGCGCGCACCGTCACCGGGTTGCCGCTCTCGCCGTAGAGCAGCAAAGCCAGCCGTTCCGCCGAGAGACCACCGGGGTACAGGGCGAGCAGCGTGAGGATTTCCGCGTGCCGCAGCGTGAACGGCACCTCGCGACCGTCCACAGTGGTCGACGGCGGACCGTCGGTGAGGAACTCCAGCGCGAGCCGCGGCCGCCTCGACGGCCCCCGGTTCCGCAGGCGCAGCAGATAGCCTTCGGACAACGGCTCGACCGTCCCGAGTCGTCCGTCGGGCAGGGTGACCGCGCCGCCGCCGGGCCGGACGTCCACGGTGGCGGGAAGATCGCCGCAGGATTCGGCCGCCAGCACGCGCCCCTTCGCCGAAAGCAAGGCGCCGGGGGTGCCGCGCAACGCTTCCAGATGAGACATGTTGGCGATCCGCAACCGCTCGTCGAGCAGCGCGAGCCGGGCCCGCAGCTGGCCTTCGGCGAGCTGGGCGGCCGCCGTGACGAGCGCGAGCATCGCCGGATGGACCGTCCGCAGCGGGCCGCTGACGTCGATCGACCCGAGCAGCGCGCCGGTCTCCGGGTCTCGCACGGGCGCCGCGGCGCAGGTCCAGCCGTGGTAGGTCCGCACGAGATGCTCGGCGGAGTAGATCTGCACCGGTTCCCCGGTGGCGAGCGTGGTGCCCATCGCGTTCGTGCCGATGACGTCCTCGCTCCAGCGCGTCCCCTCGGCGAGCATCACGCCGTCCGCGCGCCGCAGCACCCCGGCGGCGCCTTCGCGCCACAGGATGTGCCCGGCCGCGTCGGTCACGATCATCATGTGCTCGGCGTCGTCGGCGATGCTCACCAGCGTCTGCCGCAGAATCGGCAGCACCGGCGCCAGCGGATGCTCGTCCCGCAGCCCGCTCACTTCGCCCGGGTCGTAGACCAGCGGGGCGACGCCCGTGTCCGGGTCGACCCGCGCAGCGAGCGAGCGGTTCCACGACGCCGACACGATCGACCTGGGGGAACGCGGCGCGGGAACACCGGAGAGGACGGCTTCGCGGACGTCCTTCAGCAGCCGCGCGTACGCCTGAGGGTCACGCGGCGACGCTTCACCTCCGGGCAGCTCCGCCACGTTTTCGAGGATAGGTGACCGGGCTCACTACGTTGCAACGTGCGTGCAACCTCACCCGGCCTACCTTCGCCGCCATCCGCCACCCCTAGCGATGAGGCAGGAAAGATGGCCAAGTACGCGGCACCGAACACCGAAGGCAGCGTCGTCAGCTACGAGTCGCGCTACGACCACTACATCGGCGGCGAGTACGTACCGCCCGCGAGCGGCCAGTACTTCGAGAACCCGACCCCGGTGACCGGGCAGGCGTTCACCGAGATCGCCCGCGGTACCGCCGCCGACGTCGACCGCGCGCTCGACGCGGCCGAAGGCGCGGCCGCGGCCTGGGGCCGGACGTCGGTTGACGAACGGTCGAACGTGCTGCTCAGGATCGCCGACCGGATGGAACAGAACCTCGAAGCGATCGCCGTCGCCGAATCGTGGGAGAACGGCAAACCGGTCCGCGAGACCCTCGCCGCCGACATCCCACTGGCGATCGACCACTTCCGCTACTTCGCCGGCGCCCTGCGCGCCCAGGAGGGCGGCATCTCCCAGATCGACGACAACACCGTCGCGTACCACTTCCACGAGCCGCTCGGCGTCGTCGGTCAGATCATCCCGTGGAACTTCCCGCTGCTGATGGCGGTCTGGAAGCTCGCGCCCGCGCTCGCCGCGGGCAACGCGATCGTGCTCAAACCGGCCGAGCAGACCCCGGCGTCGATCCACCTGCTGCTGTCGCTCATCGGCGACCTGATCCCGCCGGGCGTGCTGAACATCGTCAACGGGTTCGGGGTCGAGGCGGGCAAGCCGCTCGCGTCGAGCAACCGCGTGCGGAAGGTCGCGTTCACCGGCGAGACCACCACCGGGCGGCTGATCCTGCAGTACGCCAGCGAGAACATCATCCCGGTCACCGTCGAACTCGGCGGCAAGAGCCCGAACATCTTCTTCGACGACGTCGCCGCGGCCAACGACGCCTTCTACGACAAGGCACAGGAGGGCTTCGCGCTCTTCGCGCTGAACCAGGGCGAGGTCTGCACCTGCCCGTCCCGGGCGCTGATCCAGTCCGGTATCTACGACCGGTTCCTCGGCGACGCCGTCGAGCGCGTCAAGAAGATCAAGCAGGGGCACCCGCTCGACACCGAGACGCAGATCGGCGCGCAGGCCTCCAACGACCAGCTGGAGAAGATCCTCTCCTACATCGACATCGGTCAGAAGGAAGGCGCGAAGGTCCTCACCGGCGGCGAGCGCAGCGACCTCGGCGGCGAACTCTCCGGCGGGTACTACGTGCAGCCGACGGTCTTCGAGGGCGACAACAAGATGCGGATCTTCCAGGAGGAGATCTTCGGCCCGGTGGTCTCGGTGGCGAAGTTCGACGACTACGCCGACGCGCTGAAGATCGCCAACGACACGCTGTACGGCCTCGGCGCCGGTGTCTGGTCGCGCGACGGCAACACCGCCTACCGGGCGGGCCGCGACATCCAGGCGGGCCGGGTGTGGGTCAACAACTACCACGCGTACCCGGCGCACGCGGCCTTCGGCGGGTACAAGGCCTCCGGGATCGGGCGCGAGAACCACAAGATGATGCTGGATCACTACCAGCAGACCAAGAACATGCTGGTGTCCTATTCGGACAGTGCGCTCGGGTTCTTCTGATGACCGAGCGGGTCGGCCTGACACCGGCCGCCGCGGATCTCCTGCGGCGATTGGTGTCGCTGCACGGGCCGGTGATGTTCCACCAGTCCGGTGGATGCTGTGACGGAAGCGCGCCGATGTGTTACCCGGCGGGCGAATTCCGCACCGGGGTGTCCGACGTCCGTCTCGGCGACCTGGTCGTCGAGGGGATCGAGGACGTCCCGGTGTGGATGTCCGGGCCGCAGTTCGAGTACTGGAAGCACACGCACCTGACCATCGACGTCGTCCCGGGGCGGGGAAGCGGATTCTCCTTGGAGGCGCCCGAAGGAGTCCGCTTCCTGGTCCGCTCCCGGTTGTTCAGCGACGAGGAATCGGCGGAGCTGAACGGCCCAGCAACGCGATGAGCCGGTCGCCGGGCGCGGCGTCCGGCGGTGTCTCGACAGCGTGGTCGAAGGCGCCACCGGGCCCGCGCACCGGCATCGCGTCGGGGTAGCGGCTCGCCACGCGGAACGCGGCCGTCGCGAGTTCGTCGTCCCAGACGTGCTCGCGGCCGAGGGCGGCGTCGAGGTCCCAGCCGTGGGTGAGGTTGTCGACGAACAGCACGGCCAAGGCGTTCTTCCCGGGAAGCGGGCCGAAGGTCCCGAAGTCGAAGGTCTTCTCCAGGGCCTGGGCGTCGAAGGCCGCGAGGAACTCGGCGGAACTCTCGGCGTAGGACTGGGCGAGGTCGGCGTCCTTCGTCGGCCGGGTCCGCCTGGGACGGCCGGACGCCTGCGCGGCGCGGTGCTCGTTGTTGTCGATCAGGTGTTTCACGATGTCCCGGACGGCCCACTCGGCGCAGGGGGTCGAGCGGTCCCAGTCGTCCGTGCCGATCCCGGCGATCGTCTCGCCCGTCGCCTGATGTGCCCTTGTCGTCAACGCGAGGAAGTCCATGCCGGGAATATATACGAACGGTCGTGCTATTTTCTAGGGTGTGAGCACACTCGAAGTGAACGAGGTCTTCGTCGGCCGTCCGACCGTGCTGGGGACGAAGCGCGACGTCGCGGTGTACAGCGCGATCTCGAAGTCGCGGGTCGGCGCGCCCTTCCTGGAGCTCGGCGAAATCAACCTGGCCGGGGACGATCAGGCGGACCGCACCGTCCACGGCGGGGTCGACAAAGCGGTTTACGTCTATCCGGCCGCGCACTACGCGGCCTGGTCGGAGCAGGGGTTCGAAGCGGCCGCCGGCGACTTCGGGGAGAACCTGTCGGTCGGCGGCACGGACGAGTTCGAGGTACGGGTCGGCGACGTCTGGACCTGGGGAGACGCACTGGTCCAGGTCTCGCAGCCGCGGACGCCGTGTTTCAAGCTCGCGATGAAGACCGGCCGCAAGGACGTCATCCCGGCGATGATCGATTCCGGCCGCAGCGGCTGGTACCTGCGGGTGCTCAGGGCCGGTCGGGTCCCGACGTCGGGGCGGATGACGCTCGAAGAACGCGATCCGGCGAATCCGACGATCGCCGAGGTGTACGTCGCGTCGTTCACCAACGTCGCTCGACTGGACGAAGACCGCCGGGCCGCGTACTGGGCGCTGCTGGACCGGGTGCTCGCGACGCCGACGCTTTCCCGGCAGTACCGTGACGGCCTGGAATCGGCGAAACGGCGGAAAGAGGAACGGAATGCCGGTTGACGGCCGGGTGGCCCGCGGCGACGCGACGAGGCGGATCGTGCTCCGGCGCGCCGTCGACATCGCGTCGGTCGAAGGGCTCGACGGGTTGTCGCTCGGCAGGCTCGCCACCGAATTGGAACTGAGCAAATCCGGGGTGTTCGCCCTGTTCGGTTCCAAGGAGGAACTGCAGCTCGCGACGGTCGAGACGGCGAGCGCGATCTTCGCGGAGAACGTCGTCGAGCCGACGCTGAAGGTCGAGCCGGGAATCGCCCGGCTGCGCGCGCTGTGCGCGAACTGGCTGGACTATTCGGAACGCCGGGTGTTCCCCGGCGGCTGTTTCTTCTTCAACACCGGTGCCGAATTCGACGCGCGGACCGGCCGGGTCCACGACGCGGTCGCGAAGGTGAGCCGGGCTTTCGCCCAGTTCATCCGCTCCACCGCCGTCGAAGCGCGGAAGCTGGGACACCTCCGCGCGTCCGTCGACGTGGAGCGGCTGGCCTTCGAACTGCACGCCCTCGGCCGGGCCGCGAACGCCGATTCGGTGATGTTCGGCGGCACGGAGCCCTACGCGCTGGCCCGTGCCGCCATCACCGAACGTCTCGACTACTGCCAGTCGACCTGAGTGGACCGGTAGAAGCCGATGCCCTGCTGAACCCATCGCGGGCTCTGCTTCGCCAGCCGGAGCCGGTAGGCGTCCCAGGTCCGGGAATCCTTCGGCGACCAGCCGATCTCGGCGTAACCCGGCAGCCTCGGGAACGCCATGAACTCGATGTGCTCACTGGTCACGAGCGTTTCCGACCACAGCGGCGCCTCGACGCCGATGACGTTCTGTTCCGTCACGCCCTGCAAGTACGTGGCCGGATCCCAGTCGTAGCCGGTCTTGACCTCGATCAGCCCGGCCCAGCTCAGGCCGAGCGGGGTCTGCGGGTGGTACTTCATGTCCATGTAGGCCTTGTTGGCGGGCGACATGAGGATCTTGTTGCCCCGGGCGGCGGCCGCGGCGACGTTCGCGTCCGTACCGGTCGTGCCCCAGAACTGCGGGACGGCCGAAACCGGCGGATTGGTCTTGGCGATGTCGTGCCAGCCGGTGATCTGCTTGCCGTACTTCGCGACGATCGGCTGCACCTTCTTGGCGAAGGTCTGGTAATCCTCCGGAGTGGTCGCGTGTGCCTCGTCGCCGCCGATGTTGAGGTACTTGCCGGGGGTGAGCGCCGCCAGTTCGCGGAGGACGTCGTCGACGAAGGTGTAGGTGATGTCCTTGTTGATGCAAAGCGAGCTGTAGCCGACCTCGATGTCCGTGCGAGCCGGGATCGGCTTGCCGTCGCAGTTCAGTTCGGCGTAGGAGTGCTGGGCCGCGTTGGTGTGTCCCGGCATGTCGATCTCGGGGACGACCGTGATGTGCCGCGAAGCCGCGTAGGCGACGAGATCCTTGTACTGCTCTTGCGTGTAGTACCCGCCGGGGCCGCCGCCGACGGCGGTCAGCCCGCCAACGGTCGCCAGCTTCGGCCAGCTCTTGATCTCGATCCGCCAGCCCTGGTCGTCGCTCAGGTGCAGGTGGAGGGTGTTGATCTTGTACTGCGCGATCTGGTCGATGTAGAGCTTGACCTGCGCCGGCGTGAAAAAGTGCCGGGCGACGTCGAGCATCGCGCTGCGGTAGCCGAAGCGCGGGTAGTCGAGCACGGTTCCGCCCGAGACCACCCACGAACGCTTCTGGACGGTGGTCGCCTCGATCGCCGACGGGAGCAGCTGGCGCAGCGTCTGGACGCCGGAGAACAGGCCCTTGTCGGTCTTGGCCCGCAAGCTCACGCCGGAGGACGACACCTTGAGCTGGTAGCCCTCGGTGCCGACGCGGTCGCTCGCGTGGCCGGTTTCGAGCGAGATGGCGGGACCGCCGCCGCGGTGGCCGGTGACGACGGGCAGCCGGTAGCCGGTGGCGGGCCGGAGCAGCCCGGCCAGGTATTCGCCGACTTGTCTGCCGTCGCGGTCGGTGCGGATGACGGTCGCGGGGTTGAGCCGGAAGTTCGCGCGGGGGTCGGCTTTGGCTTCGACAGGCGCGGGGATGACGTCGGTGACGGTCCGTTCGGCCTTGGTGTGCTGAGCCGCGCTCGCCGTCGCGGGCAGGCCGAACGTCACGAGACTCAAGACGGCCACGCCGAGCACGGTTGTGGACAGGCGTTTACTCATGGAGCACCTCCGGTCGGGGAACTGGAGACTCTCTGCTCATAGAGGTATAGACCAATAGGGCAAAGGGGACAACACCCGATCGGACCAGTGACACGTACCGGTCATTGGTTCACCCGCCACGCAGAACCGCTTTCAGGGCATCGAGAACACTCGCGTCTTCGATCGTCGACGGCACCGGCTCGTCGCGACCGTCGGCGATGCCGCGCATGGTCTTGCGCAGGATCTTCCCGGACCGCGTCTTCGGCAGCGCGTCCACAATGGACACGTCACGGAACGCGGCGACCGGCCCGATGTCGCGCCGCACCAGGGCGACCAATTCGGCCTTGAGCGTTTCCGCGTCGGCGTCGACGCCCGATTTCAGCACCACGAAACCACGCGGGAGCTGCCCCTTGAGCTGGTCCCGGACGCCGATCACCGCGCATTCGGCGACGGCGGCGTGGGAGGCAAGGACCGCTTCCATCGAACCGGTCGAAAGCCGGTGGCCCGCGACGTTGATGACGTCGTCGGTGCGGCCCATGACGAACAGGTAGCCGTCTTCGTCGACGTATCCGGAGTCACCCGTCAGGTAGTGGCCGTCGTACCGCGAAAGATACGCCTCGCGATACCGCTCGTCGTCCTGCCACAGCGTCGGCAACGATCCCGGCGGAAGCGGCAGCTTGATCGCGATGGCGCCCTCCCGGCCGGCGGGGAGCGGGTCGCCCGCCTGGTCCAGGATCCGCACGTCCCAGCCCGGGACCGGTTTCGTGGTGGACCCGGGTTTGACCGGCATCGGCTCCAGGCCGCGCGGATTCGCCGCGATCGGCCAGCCGGTCTCGGTCTGCCACCAGTGGTCGATCACCGGGACGCCGAGCTTCTCGTGCGCCCAGTGATAGGTCTCCGGATCGAGTCGCTCACCCGCCATGAACAACGTCTGAAACTCGCTGAGCTGGTATTTTTCGATTTCGGTCGCGTCCGGATCGACCTTCTTGATCGCGCGCAACGCCGTCGGGGCGGTGAACAGCGCCTTCACCCCGTGGTCGGCGATGACGCGCCAGAACGCGCCCGCGTCAGGCGTCCCGACAGGCTTGCCCTCGTACATGACACTCGTGGCTCCGATGAGGAGCGGCGCGTAGACGATGTAGGAATGGCCGACGACCCAGCCGACGTCGGAAGCCGTCCACCACACGTCACCGGGCCGGACGTCGTAGATCGCGCTCATCGACCAGGCCAGCGCGACCGCGTGCCCGCCGGTATCGCGTACGACACCCTTCGGCTTCCCCGTGGTTCCCGAGGTGTAGAGGATGTACAGCGGGTCGGTGGCGGCGACCGGGACCGGATCGGCGGGAGAGGCCATCGCGACCAGCTCGGCCCAGTCCGCGTCGCGCTCACCCAATTCGGCGAGTGAGCGTTCACGCTGCAGCACCACCACCTTGTCCGGCTGATGGACGGTGCCCGCGAGCGCCTCGTCGATGATCGGCTTGTACTCGACGACCCGCGTCGGTTCGATCCCGCACGACGCGGCCACGATGACCTTGGGTTTCGCGTCCTCGATCCGCGCCGCGAGCTCTTTCGGGGCGAACCCGCCGAAGACCACCGAGTGCACCGCGCCGAGCCGGGCGCACGCGAGCATCGCGATCGCGGCCTCGGGGACCATCGGCATGTACACGATGACGCGGTCGCCCTTCCCGACACCGAGAGCGGCGAGCGCGCCCGCGAAGCGCGCGACGTCGTCCAGCAGTTCCGCGTAGGTGAACCGGCGTACCGAATCGGTGACGGGAGAATCCCAGATCAGCGCGGTCTGCTCGCCGCGACCGTCCCGCACGTGCCTGTCGAGCGCGTTGAAAGACGTGTTCAATTCCCCGTCCGGGAACCAGCGGAAGAAGGGCGCCTTCGCCGCGTCGAGAGCCTTCGTCGGCGGCCGGGTCCAGTCGATCGCCCGGGCCGCTTCGAGCCAGAAACCTTCGGGGTCTTCAAGGCTTCGCTGGTACGTCTCGGCGTACATCGAATGCTCCTTCGCGCTCGGGTACCGGACCATCATGGACTTCCGGCCGAGCTCATGCCCGGTGGTAACAGCCGTGACAACCCGGCAACCCCGCGCGGGCATGGAGCGTCCTAAGCTGAACTAGGAAAAAACCGCCGGAAACGGCCTCGACAAGCTAGGGGAGCAGGGTCCATGGGACTAGCGAGCGCGCTGCTGTCGTTCGCGCACAGCCTGTTCGGACCGGGGATCTGGCCCGGGGACTGGGTGTGGGCGACGAGCACCGCGGGAGCGCTGGTCGCGCTGCTGCCCGCGCTGGGAGCGATGGTCGTCGCGATCGTCCGCAAGGGCACCGGCAACCGCTACGACGTGGTGACCCTGTCCGTCTTCGGCGGGATCGGCGTCGTCGCGGTCTTCCTGCTGCCGTGGTTGCTGGCCACCGGTGTTTCGCAGACCTACCAGGAAGCCGCCTCGTCGAAATCGGGCGGGCAATCCGGCTTCTCCGGCAGTGACCTGGCGGCCTTCAACACCGACTACAGCCCGCTGATCGGCAAGCAGAGCGAGTACCTCGGACGCGGCCAGAACGTGTACGAGGTCCTGTTCTATCCGAGCGGGATGCAGCTGAGTTACATCTTCTACCTGATCCTGCTGGTCGGGCTGCCCGCGCTGTCCCTGCTGTTCGTCATGCTCCAGGCGCGGACAGCGTTCCGCCGCGGCCCGAAGTGGCCTTCGCGGTTCTTCTGGATCCCGTTCGTGCTGATGGTGCTGGCGAGTGTCGGCATGGGCGCGAACACCGCCGTGCACTTCTGGCTCGGCTTCCTGCCGCTCAGCGTGCTGGGCTTGATCCCGGTCGCGCTGGTCGGCCCGCCGCCGTGGTCGGTGATCAACCGGCCGGACCCGCAGCCCAGGCAGAAGATCGAGCCGTACCGCCCGGAGCCGCCCGCCCCGAAGCCGCAGCAGCAGCTGCCGCCCCCGCCGCAGAAGCAGTACCCGGCGACCGCGCTGGCGCAGGCACCCGAACCTCCCGCGCTGGCCGCCGTGCCAGGCCCGGTCCCGGCGCCCCCGGGCTCCCGCAACTCGGGCGGCAGCCGCTACAAGCGTGTCCGGCGGCTCGGCCACGGCGGCTTCGGCACCGTCTGGGAAGCGATCGACACTCAGCTCAACCGCACGGTCGCGCTGAAGATCGCGCACGCGCCGGACCGCGACACCGAAGAGCGCATGCAGCGTGAGGCCAGGGCGCTGGCCGTGGTGAACCACCCCAACTGCGTCAAGGTGTACGACCTCGTCGAGGAGCCCGACGGGCTCGCGCTGGTCATGGAATACCTCGAAGGGCGCTCGCTGGCGGAGATCGTCGACTCGCAGGGCCCGCTCGACGACATCGCCGCCGGACGGCTCTGGTCGACCATGGCGGGCGCGCTCGCCGCGGCGCACGAGAAGGGTGTGCTGCACCGCGACCTGAAGCCGTCGAACATCATCCTCGACCGCAACGGGCTCGCCCACCTGATCGACTTCGGCATCGCCCGCAGCCAGGGCGACTCGAAGATGACCGCGACCGGGATGATGATCGGCACGCCGGACTTCGTCGCCCCCGAGCAGGCGATGGGCTCTCAGGCGAGCCCGGCGTCGGACGCGTGGCAGCTCGCGGCGACGGTCAGCTACGCGCTGTCGGGTCAGCCTCCGCGCGGCACCAGGGAGACCCCGATGGCCGCGCTGATGGCCGCCGCCCGCGCCGAACCGGTCTCGAAGCTGCCGAACCGCAGCGCGCACGCCCGGATCCTCATCGCGTCGCTCGACCAGGAGCCGCGCCGTCGCCCGACGCTCACCGCCGTGCGGCGCGACGTCGAGGGCTGGCTCGCGCGGGCGGGCAAGTCGCCGGACGGCCCGGTGACCCAGATCGTGCCGCGCCGTGGCCCGCAGCAGCCGCAACAGCAGCACCACCACCAGCAGCCGCAGCCCCAGCGTCACCCGCGCTGACCTGCGAAAAGAGAGCAAGGGACCTTTGCTGTCGTTAGTTAGTGCGCTAACGAACGCCAGCAAAGGTCCCTTGCTCTCCCTCAGTCGATGACGACCCAGGTCCCGTCGCGCCACGCCATGGTGAACGTCTTGGGCTCGGCCGCCATCATCGCGATCTGCGGCGAGATCGCGGACGGCGGGACGACGACCTTGTCCGCCCCCTTGCTCTGCACCTTCGCCGGGTCGACGCGGGTGGCCTTCAGCTTCTTGAAGTCGTCCTCCGAGAGCATCCCGAACTGCATCGGGGTGAGGCTTCGGCACTCCTTCATCCCGCCGTCGAACGCCGGCGCGGTGATCCGGCAAACGGTGTCGAGGTCCTTTTTGCCCAGCGCGTGGTGATACTCCTCCATCACGCTCGCCGCCCCGGCCGGGCTGTGCGCCGCCGCGCCGCCGGTGGACGGTTTGGTCACCTCGGAGACGGTCGCCGCGGTCGCCGAAGGACGCGAAGAAGCGCTGGGCTCCGGCGAGCTGCTGACCGGTGCTTCCGAGGTGCTCGGAACGGCCGAAGTCTGCGGCGACGCGGTGCCCGGCGTCTGCTCCTCGCA
Organism: Amycolatopsis thailandensis; assembly: GCF_042723255.1. NCBI lineage: Bacteria > Bacillati > Actinomycetota > Actinomycetes > Pseudonocardiales > Pseudonocardiaceae > Amycolatopsis > Amycolatopsis thailandensis. Next base: position 27,983 of record NZ_JBHXJK010000034.1, on the reverse strand, counting down.
GCCCGCGATCAAGAACAACGCCGTGGCCGCGCAGGCCGCTCCGAGCGGTCGGATCGTCATGATGCCCCCTGTCGAGCTGCTGTTGACCAGGGGAGAGTAACAATCATCGTCCAAGTGTCACACTTGAATCGGGAAATTCAGTGTTCTCCGGTGATCAGGGCCAGCATCGACACCGACAAGATCAGCTGGGCGGACACGCAGGTCCGCGGCATCGCTTCCTTCTTCTTGCCGATGAAGTCGACCTGCACGACCTGGCCGTTGCCCAGCTGGACACTCAGGGCACAGGTCTCCTCGGTTTGCTCGAACCTGGCTTTCAGCGTGCCGAACTGGCCGTTCCGCACCTCCGCGCCCGCTTTCGGCGGCACGGCTTCGAGACCGCCGGTGCCGTTCGTGTACATCCCGACGGCCTTCGCGTAGGGAACTTCGTGAGTGCAGGTCGGCCCCAGTGGGCCTTCGCCCTTCTGCGCGCCTTCGCGGCCCGCGTTGACCCCGGCGTAGTTCGCGTGGGTGAACTTGACGACCTCGCAGACGTCCATGTTCTTCAGCGCCTCGGCCGACGGCTCCTGAACAGTGCTCGGCGCCGGTTGGCCTCCGGCGAGCGGAACGAACTTCTTCAGCAGGACCTCGGCGACCTTCTTCGCCAGCTCACAATGCTCGGCGCGAGTGCCCGCTTCGTCGCTGGTGACGTCATAGGCGTCGACAGCGATCGAGGCGTAGGCGCGGACGTCCATGTTCACCGAGCAGAACGTCGCCGGTTCCGGATCGAAGGCATAGGTCCGGCCCTTGATCCCGGCGATCTCCACCGGCTCCATCACCGGCGAATCCTGCGTGATCCAGCCGTACGGGTGATAGGCGTGCACCTGCGCGCCCTTGTTGTTCGGGAACACGAACTGGCAGCCGCTGAGCGAACTCTTGGTGCTTACGAGACCGAGCGGCTGGAGGTCCGGTTTGACCGACTCCATCCAGTCGCAGCCCTCTTCGCTCTGCTTCACGGGCAGGGCCAGCGGCTGGTCGAGCACCTGATCGCTGAACCCCGACCCATCAGCGGGTGGTTTGTACTGCGGGTACTTCGCATCGCTCGCACCCGGAGCGGAGCCTGCGCGGAAGGCCTTTCCGTCGACGGCGCTGGAGCACCCGGTGAGCAGAACGGCAATGGCCACGAAATACGGCCAACGAGACATGATGACCCCCAGTAGTCCTCAATTCGGACGGGAGTCTAAGTCGCTTTCCGCTGTTTCGCCGGGTCTTGGGTCACTTCCAGGACGGAAGCCACAGTTCGGCGTTCCAATGGTCGTTGGTGATCGCGTTGCCGTTGAGAATCGGCCACAACCACGCGAAGTTGGCCACGACGAGCCCCACGTAGAGGGCGACGACGACCAGGCCGGTGCCGCGCCGTTCGAATCCGCGTTTCGCGCTGCCGAGGATCTGCCCGAGGATCAGCGTCAACCCGAGAGCCAGGAACGGCGCCAACGGCGTCGCGTAGAAGTAGTACATCTGGCGGTCGAGGTTGGTGAACCAGGGCAGGTAACCGGCGAGGTAGCCGACGAGCACGGCGGCGTAGCGCCAGTCCGCCCGGAAGAACGACCGCCACGCGCTCCAGCCGAGCATCGGCAGGGCGAGCCACCACATCGCCGGCGTGCCGATCAGCATGGTCGCCCGCACGCAGGTCGACTCGCCGCAGCCGGTCGCCTCGGTGCCGCCCGCGTACGCGTAGAGCATCGGCCGCAGCCCCATCGGCCACGTCCACGGCTTCGACTCCCACGGATGCGGTTTGTCCTTGGGCGTCACCAGGTTGGCGTGGAAGTCCAGCACGTTCATCGAGTAGTTGCCCAGCGATCGCAACGCGGGCGGCATCCAGGACCAGAAGCCGGGATCGATTTCCTTGATCGCGACCAGATTGCGGTCGGTCGCGGTCTCGCTCGCGAACCAGGCCCAGTAGCAGGCCAGGTACACCAGGATCGGGATGACGACGATCGCCCACAGCGCGGGCAGCACGTCGCGGCGCAGCGTGCCGACCCAAGGCCGCTGCACCCCGGCGGCGCGGCGCGCGGCCACGTCGAAGAAGACGGTGAGCAGGCCGAACGCGGCGATGTAGTACAGCGCCGACCACTTGACGCCGAAGGTCAGCCCGATCATCAGGCCGCCGGCGAACCGCCACCACCGGAAGCCCAGCTTCGGGCCGAACCGGGACTCGTCGATCCAGCCTTCGGCCACGGCCACGGCGAGCCGTCGCCGGACCTGGTCGCGGTCGCACAGCACGCAGGCGAACGCGGCGAGCACGAACAACGCGATGAAGATGTCGAGCATGCCCATGCGTGACTGCAGGTGCAGGACGCCGTCGCTGATCACCAGGATTCCGGCGACCGCGCCGAGCAGCGTCGAACGGGTGAGCCGCCGGGCGATCCGGATGGTGAGGAACACGATCAGCGTGCCCGCCAGCGCCGGCATGATCCGCCAGCCCCAGGCGTTGTAGCCGAACAGCCACTCGCCGATCGCGATGAGATGCTTCGCCAGCGGCGGGTGAACGATCAGTTCGTAGCCGTAGTTGTCTTCGTAACCGCCGTTGCGCAGCATCTGCCACGCCTGCGGGACGTAGTGCTTCTCGTCGAAGACAGGGGTGCCCTTGTCCGTGGGCGTCCCCAGATTCTGGATCCGGACGATGCCGCCGACCAGCGTCAGCACCAGCGTGACGACCCAGCCGCGCAAGCGGTCGGTCGGCATGCCGCGGCCGAGGAGGGTGGCCTCCCGGTCGTTCGGTGGCCGGAGCGCGTCGACCGGATCCGGCCGCACGCTCTCGTTGTCCCGGGTCAGCAGTGCGGTCACGGGGCATGATCCTACGGGCGGAAGAGTGAACTCGGTGTCCGGATGTGCGAACCGGTTAACCTTCGGGAATGACCGAAGGACGCCTCGTGCTGGCAGCCACCCCGCTCGGAGACGTCCGCGACGCTTCGCCGCGCCTGTCCGAAGCCCTCGCGACAGCCGACGTGATCGCCGCCGAGGACACCCGGCGCCTGCGTTCCCTCACCGCCGCCCTCGACGTTTCGCCGGTCGGGCGCGTCGTCAGTTTCTACGAGGACGTCGAGACGGCCCGCCTGCCGAAACTCCTCGAATCGCTCCGATCCGGCGAAACGGTGGTCCTCGTGACCGACGCGGGGATGCCGAGCGTCTCGGACCCCGGATTCCGCCTGGTGGCGGCCTGTGTCGAGGCGGACGTGCCGGTGACCTGCCTCCCCGGCCCGTCCGCGGTGACCACGGCGCTGGCGCTGTCCGGGCTGCCTTGTGACCGTTTCTGTTTCGAAGGATTCGCCCCGCGCAAACCCGGTGAACGCGCGAAATGGCTCGGTTCGCTGAAGGACGAGCCCCGGACGGCCGTGTTCTTCGAATCTCCGCACCGCCTCGCGAGCACGCTCGCCGATGCCGCCGACGTCCTGGGGGCCGATCGTCGCGCCGCCGTCTGCCGCGAGCTGACCAAAACGTACGAAGAGGTCAAACGCGGGAATCTGCCGGATCTGGCGGCTTGGGCCGCGGAAGGGGTCAAGGGCGAGATCACGGTCGTCCTGGCCGGTGCGCCGCCGCGTTCGGTGAGTGTCGCGGACCTGGTTGCGGAAGTCTCGTCGCGCGTCGAGGCCGGCGAACGCCTCAAGTCGGCCGCCGCCGAAGTCGCCGAGGCCGCGGGGGTCTCGAAAAAGGAGCTTTACGACGCCGTTCTCGCGTCGCGTAAGAGCTAGGACAGCAAGGCCGCCGCGGCCGCGTGTGCCTTCGCGGCATCGGGCTCGGCGCCGGTGATGACGTCGGTGTAGATGAAGGACTCGCCGATCCGCACCAGCAGGTAGGCCAGATCCTCGACCGGCAGGGGCGGCGTGAGCCGTCCGGCCGCGACCTCTTCGTCCAGGAACACGCGCATCTTCGCGATCGCGCGGCTCTGCACCACGCTGGCCTTCGTCGTCAGGATCCGCAACGCCCGCTCGGGCTCGTTGCGCAGGAACTCCCGGAACGGTTTCGAGTCGTTCACGGTCCGGACGAAGGTGCCGACGAGTTCCGCGATCCCCTCCGCGCCGCGTCCGAGCTTGCCGGAAGCCCGCGCCTCGAAGACTTCCACGGTCATCGACCACAGGATCTCGCCGAGCAGCTGATCCCGGCCGCCGACCCAGCGGTGCAGCGTGGCCCGGCTGATCCCGAGCTCACCCGCGAGATCGCCCATGTCCACCCGGCGCCCGTCCAGGAACCAGGAGCGCGCGACCGTGAACGCGCGCAGGGCGTCCGGGCGCGGCGAAGTCAACTGACGTTCGAGTGCGGTTTCGATGAGTGAAACATATCACGCGACGTCTCACGGATGAGACATATGCAAGAATGTCTTACCTCTCGACGAGGAGGATGCGGATGCGCGCAGTACAGGTGACCGAATTCGGCGGACCCGAGGTGCTCAACCTCGTCGACCTGCCCGATCCCGTCCCCGGACCGGGTCAGCTGCTGGTGGAGGTCGACCGGATCGGCATCAACTACGCCGACACGCACCAGGCCGAGAACTCCTATCTCGCGCCCAGCAAACTCCCGCTCGTGCCCGGCGGCGAGGTCGTCGGCCGCACCGCGGACGGCAAGCGTGTCGTCTCGCTGCTCAACGGCGGTGGCGGCTACGCCGAGCGCGCGGTGGCGGACGGGGTCACCAGCTTCGACGTGCCCGACGGCGTCGATGACCTGACCGCGCTCTCCTTTATCGTCCAGGGCACCACCGCCGCGCTCCTGCTGCGCAAGAGCGCCCACCTCGAACCGGGTGAATCCGTCGTCGTGCACGCGGCGGGCGGCGGGGTCGGCTCCATCGCCGTCCAGCTCGCCAAGGCTTGGGGTGCCGGCCGGGTCATCGCGACCGCCAGCAGCGACGAAAAGCGTGCCCTCGCCCTCGAACTCGGCGCCGACATCGCCATCGATTCGCGCGCCGAGAACATGACCGACGCGCTTCGCGAGGCGAACGGCGGCAAACGCGTCGACATCGTGCTCGACATGACCGGTGGCACCGTCACCGACCAGAGCGTCGCGGCGCTCGCGCCGTTCGGCCGCCTCGCGTTCTACGGCATGGCCAGCCGGAAGTCGCCGAAGCCGATCGAGGCCCGCAACCTTCTCGGGCACAGCACCACCGTGGCCGGGATGTGGCTGCCGCACGCCTTCAAACTCCCCGGAAACGTTTTCGGCCGCACGCTCGACGAGCTTTTCGAACTGGCACTCGCCGGTCAGGTCCGCGCCGTCGCCGGCGGCGAGTACGCGCTTTCCGACGCGCGCGCCGCCCACGAGGCCCTGCGCTCGCGCGGCACGATGGGCAAGCTCGTGCTGGATCCCAGCAAGTAGCTCAGCCGAGGAGGCGCTCCAGCGGAGCGGACTTGTGCAGGCATTCCTGCCATTCCGCTTCGCTGTCGGAGTCGGCGGTGATCCCGCCGCCGACGCCCAGCGCGATCTCGCCGTCGTGGATTTCGAAAGTTCTGATCGCGACGTTCAGTTCCAGCCCGGCGATCGGCGACGCGAGGCCGATCGCCCCCGTGTAGACGCCACGTCCCGTGGACTCCAGCTCGGCGATCAGATCCAGCGCCCGGACCTTCGGCGCACCCGTCACCGAACCCGGCGGGAACGTGGCCGCGAGCAGGGCCGCGTCGTCGATCCCGTCGGTGAGTGATCCCTCCACAGTGGACTCCAGGTGCCAGACCCCGGGCGCGGGCCGGACCGCGAGCAGTTCGGGGACACGCACACTGCCGGTGGCGCACACCCGGCCGAGGTCGTTGCGGACGAGGTCGGTGATCATCACGTTCTCGGCGACGTCCTTGGTGGATTCCCGCAGCCGCCGCGCGAGATGGTCGTCGGCCGCGTCCCGTCGTGGCAGCGTGCCCTTGATCGGGGTCGACCGGACGCGGCGCTCGTGCCGGGCAAGGAAAAGCTCGGGGGAGAACGACACTACCGAGCCCCAGTCGCCGCTGAGGAACGCCGCCCGGCGGGCCCGCAGGCGACGAGTGCCTTCGGCGAAGAGCGCGATCGGATCGCCTTCGAATCCGCCACTGAAACGAGCGCAGATGTTCGCTTGGAACAGCTCGCCGGCTTCGATCGCGTGCACGCACGCCTTGACCGCGTCATAGTGCTCCGACGGAAGCGGTCGCGACAGCGGGCCGGAACTCCACGTCGCCGCTGCGGGGAGCTCGGCGAGCGCGGATTCCACCGAGGACATTTCGTCGACCGGATCCGGGGCGTCGTCGGCGACCAAAGCTTCGAACCACCACGAACCGTCGGAGTCGAGTCGCAGAACCCGGTCGACCCAGCCCCAGGCGGCCGGGGGAAGCGCGCCGGAACGGCCCGATGGGTCGGTCAGGTCGTAACTCAGGTAACCGAACCAGCCACCCCCGACGGCGCCGGGCACGGCGTCACGAACGGCAGGCATCCGAGTCGGAATCGCGAAGGCCTCGGTGACGTCGCTGACAGGAGCCAGGGAAGCGCTCAGCGCGATGACCGCGCGCGAAGAAAACCAGTCTCCGCAAAGCGCCGCCGGTGGCGCCAGCCCGAGCGCCTCGGCGCGTACTCCAAGAGCCGTCAGCGCCCGCTCGGGCCCGACGTCCGTCCGCAGCCTCCGGCACATCAACCGCACGCGACATTGTCTCCGCCCGGGTGGGCGGAAAAGCAACCGCGCCCGGCGGAAAGTGAGATCCGCGACCACACGGTGACATAGTGCACACCCGTCGTCACGGAGCGAGCGCTACAGAAGCACGTCCGAGAGCTTGAACGGATAGACGACGGCGTCTTGGGCGATCGGACCGTCCACACCGGGCAGTCCGGTACCGAAACCGTGCTGGTGCAAGCCCAGCCGTGAGTGGAACCACCCCGGCCGTCCCGGGATTTCGTTGTGCCGGACCAACCACAGCACCACTTCGCTGTCCGCCCACTTGTCCGGGTGCAGGCGGTCCGTCCAGCAGTCGAGCCCCGCGTAGACCAGGACGCGTTCGACGCGCGCCGCGTTCCGGACGTGTTTGATCCACGCCTTGATGAACCGGTCGTCGACGCTGGGCGCCTCCACTTCGAGTGCGGGCGCGAGCGAGCCGGGTGCGAAGGCGCCGAGCGCGCTCGCCGTCCGCACGAAATGGTCCGCCTGGTCGTGGACGGCGCCCGGGCGCGCGTAATGCCGTGCGCCGGTGTGAATGCCGACATGCTGCGCACCGGCCAGATTGCGTTCCGCGGCGGCGTCCCGCCAGTTGGTGTTCTCGCTGACCGTGACCGAGGCGAACCGGATGGCGGCGCCACGTACCGCGGCCCAGTCCGTCACCGTCTCACGGTGGGACAGGGTGACGCCGTGCTCACCTTCCGGATCGATCAAACTCACCTGTCCTCGAATTCGCCCCAGTACGCCCGAAAGGTCACCTTACGTCCGCAGAGCGGCCGCGAGGTGACCTTTCGGTTCAGCGTGTCTCAGGCGTTTTCGCGTTGGAAGGTCCGTGAGCCCCACCAGATGGCCAGGACCGCCATGACCAGCACCACGACGCTCCCGGTGAACAACGCGTCCATCGAGAAGTCACCGCGGAAACTGTTCCGCTCGACATCCACCACGTGCCGGAACGGATTGATCCGGGAAATCGTGTACAGCCAATCCGGTGCCGAGCCCGCGGTGATCGGGATCAGGATTCCGGACAGCAGCAGCAACGGCATGAGAACCGCGTTGAGCAAAGCCGGGAAGGCGTCCTCGCTCTTAAGCGTCAGCGCCAGCGCGTACGAACACGACGCCAGCGTGATCGACAGAAGGAAGACGATCACGAGGCTGAGCACGACGCCGCCGAACGGCGCGTTCAGGTCGAAGACCAGATACGCCAGCGCGATGATGAGCAACGCCTGGACCACGGTCTGCAACGCGTTGGCGAGTACCTTGCCCAGCAACAGCGCCACGCGGCTCACCGGCGTGACCCGCATCCGCTCGACCACGCCCGAGCGGAATTCCGCCAGCAGGCCGAAGCCGACGAACGAACTGCCGAACAACGCGAGCTGCGCGACGATCGCCGGGGTGAAGATCATCCAGCCGTCCACATCGGACATGCCTTGCGCGTTGAGCGACTTCACCAGAAGCGGGCCGAAGAAGAACAAGTACAGCAACGGCTGCATGATGCCGATCGCCAGCCACGTCGGATTGCGCAACGCCGCGAGCATGTCCCGGCGGAAGATCAACCAAGTGTCATGCAACATGCGTGGCCTCCTTTTCCGTGGTCCCGTCGACCGGCGCGCCCTCTTCGGCGTCGCGCAGGCTTCGGCCCGTCAGGGTCAGGAAGACGTCGTCGAGCGTCGGCCGGTGCACCTGCATGGACGCCATCGCGATGCCTCGCGCGTCCAGCGCCCGCAGCAATTCGGGCATCGCGGTGTCCCCGCGCGGCACGCGGAAACGCACCGTGCCCTCGATGACGGTCATCTCGTGGGCCCCTTCAAGGCGGCCTGCGACTTCAGCGGTCTCCGCCGCCGAGTCCGGTGAGACCCCGATGACCACACTGTCGCCGGAAACCCTCGCCTTCAGCGAATCCGGTGTGCCTTCGGCGACGATCTTGCCGTCGTCGATGACGATCAGCCGGTCGGAGAGCGCGTCGGCCTCGTCGAGGTAGTGCGTGGTCAAGAAGACCGTGACCCCCTGCTCGTCACGCAGCCTGCGGATGTGGTCCCACAGGTTCGCCCGGCTCTGCGGGTCGAGCCCCGTCGACGGCTCGTCGAGGAAGACGAGTCCGGGCGAGTGGATCAGCCCGAGTGCGATGTCGAGCCGTCGGCGCTGCCCTCCTGACAGGGTCGCGGTCGTCCGCTGGTCGAGCCCGGCCAGGTCCAGCTGCTCGGCGAGGACGGCCCCGCGCGCGAGCGCGTCCGCCTTGCTCATCCGGTACAGCCGCCCCTGGAACTCGATCTCCTCGACGACCTTGCTGGCCGGCGCGGTGCCGCCGCCCTGGGCGACGTAGCCGATTCGCCGGCGCACCCCCAGTGGGTCGGCGAGCAGGTCGCAACCGCCGACCGTCGCTTCGCCCGCGGTGGGCTTGAGAAGCGTCGTCAGCATGCGCAGAGTCGTCGTCTTCCCCGCGCCGTTCGGTCCCAGGAAGCCGACCAGTTCCCCGGCCGACACGTCGAGGTCGACGCCCTTGACGGCGTGGACCTCGCCCCCATTGCGGCCCTTGCGGCGGAAGCGCCGCTCAAGGCCGCGTGCCTTGATCATGTCTACCCCTTTCCGGTGTCCAACTATTCAAACTTGACTAGTCGGCTGGACGCACTGTGCCCTAGGAGTCGTTCCGTAGTCAAATTTGATTACTTGGGCGGTGCGCCGAACACGTTTTCGTCGTCGCCCTCGCCGGCCATCACGTACTCGCCTGCTTCCAGGCGGCCGATCAGATCCCTCATCCAGGACACGTTCGCGTCCGCGTGCACGCTCCACAAGCGGTACAGCTCGCTCACGTGCGGTGGCTTGCCCAGATCGACGGCGTGTTCCCGGGCGTAATGGGTCGACTGGGCGTGCGCTTCCATATTCGCCAGCTGCTGTTTCAGCAGAGCCAGCACCTGCGGGCGGGGCAGGGTCGGCATGAACGTGATCGCCGCCGACAGTGAGTACCCGGTCGCGTCGTCGCTCGACAACGCCCTGCCGAGCTGTACGACGAATTCGGTTTCGCCGTCTTCGGTCAGCCTGTACGCGGTCCTGTCGGGTCCGCCGCCGGCTTCGACGTCCTCGACCTGCTCCAGGAGGCCGTCGGCCGTCATCTTCTTCAGCGCGTGATAGATCGAACCCGGCTGGACGTTGCCCCACTTGTCGGCCGCCCACGAGAGAAGCTCGCGCCGGACCTGGTAGCCGTGTGCCTTCCCGTACATGCGCACGACACCCAGCACCAGCAGACGCGTGGCGGACACCGAGGCCTCCGATCCTCTCCCGGACAACAATGCCTTGGACGACGTCCGTAGGCTAAACAAGCATGAGCACCCCAGTGTTGACTGCGGTGGCCTGGCCCTACGCCAACGGCCCCCGCCACATCGGCCACGTGTCCGGATTCGGCGTCCCGTCCGACGTCTTCTCCCGCTACCAGCGAATGGCCGGCAACCGGGTGCTCATGGTGTCCGGAACCGACGAACACGGCACCCCGATCACCGTCCAGGCCGACAACGAAGGTCTCACCTCCCAGCAGACGGCCGACAAGTACACCCGTCAGATCGGCCAGGACCTGCAGGGACTCGGCCTCACCTACGACCTGTTCACCCGCACCACCACGGGTAACCACGCCGAGGTGACGCAGCAGATCTTCCTCGCGCTGCACCGCAACGGCTATGTCGTTCCCAAGACGACCCGGGGCGCCATCAGCCCCTCGACCGGCCGAACCCTGCCCGACCGCTACATCGAGGGCACCTGCCCGATCTGCGGTTACGACGGCGCGCGCGGCGACCAGTGCGACAACTGCGGCAATCAGCTCGACGCCGCGGAGCTGATCAACCCGAAGTCCCGGATCAACGGCGAAACGCCGAAGTTCGTCGAGACCGAGCACTACTTCCTCGATCTGAGCGCGTTCGTCGAGACCTTGGGCAAGTGGCTGTCCAGCAAGACCGACTGGCGCCCGAACGTCCTCAACTTCACGAAGAACCTGATCGACGACATGCGGCCGCGGCCGATCACCCGTGACCTCGACTGGGGCGTGAAGATCCCGCTGGACGGCTGGCGCGACCAGCCGCTCAAGCGCTTCTACGTCTGGTTCGACGCCGTCATCGGCTACTTCTCGGCGAGCGTCGAATGGGCGCGCCGATCCGGGAACCCGGACGCCTGGCAGGAGTGGTGGAGTAACCCGGACGCCCGCTCCTATTATTTCATGGGCAAGGACAACATCACCTTCCACGCCCAGATCTGGCCCGCCCTGCTGTTCGGTCACAACGGCGAGGGCGACCGAGGCGGCGTGCCCGGCAAGTACGGCAAGCTGCACCTGCCCGACGAGATCGTTTCCAGCGAGTTCCTCACCATGAGCGGCTCGAAGTTCTCGACGTCGCGCGGAACGGTCATCTACGTCCACGACTTCCTGCGCGAGTTCGGCCCGGACACCCTGCGGTACTTCATCTCGGTCGCGGGTCCCGAAACCCAGGACACCGACTTCACCTGGGACGAGTTCGTCCGCCGGACCAACTTCGAGCTGGCCAACGAGTGGGGCAACCTCGTCAACCGGTCCGTCTCCATGGCGCACAAGAACGTCGGCGCCATTCCTCGTCCCGACGCCCCCACGGCCGCCGACGAGGAGCTCAAGGAGCTTTCCCGCAAGGCGTTCGACACCGCCGGCGCCCACCTGCAGCGGTCCCGCTTCAAGGCGGCCGCGAGCGAGGCCATGCGTGTCGTCACCGCCGCGAACCGGTACCTCTCGGACCAGGAGCCCTGGAAGCTCAAGGACGACCCCGCCCGCCGCGACAGCGTCCTGCACACCGCCCTGCAGGTCGTGTCGGACGCCAACACGCTGCTGACGCCCTTCCTGCCCCACTCGGCGCAGAAGGTGCACGAGGCGCTCGGCGGCACCGGCGTCTGGGCGGCCCAGCCCGAACTGCAGGAAGTCGAGGACCTCGACATCCCCGGCCGGATCAACCCCATCATCACCGGGGATTACCAAACCGAGCAGGCGCGCTGGAAGTCCGTGCCGATCGAGGTCGGCAAGCCGCTGGAGAAGCCGACCCCGCTGTTCGCCAAGCTGGACCCGGAACTCGGCGAGACCGGTCCCGAATGGGCCCCGATCTCGAAATGATCAGCTGATGGGTGCGGAGAAGAAGGAACTGCCGCCGATCCCGGACCGGCTTCCGGTTTCGGTGGTGGACGCGCACACCCACCTCGACGCGTGCGGCGCGGTCACCGCGGCTGATGTGACAGCCATGGTCGATCGCGCCGAACGCGCCGGTGTCTCGCGGGTGATCACGGTCGCGGACGATCTCGCGGCCGCTCGCTGGGCCGCGCAAGCGTCCACTTGGGACCCGCGGGTCTGGGCCGCTGTCGCGATCCATCCCACGCGTACCAAGGATTTCGGCGAGGACGAGAAATCCGAAGTGGAGAGTCTCGCGAAGGAGTCCAGAGTGGTCGCTGTCGGCGAGACCGGCCTCGACTACTACTGGGACTACTCGCCCCACGACGCCCAGCAGGACGCCTTCCGGTGGCACATCGATCTCGCGAAACGGATCGGGAAGCCACTGATGATCCATGATCGAGACGCTCACGAGGACGTTTTGCGGATCCTCGAAGAAGAAGGCGCGCCCGAACAGGTCGTCTTCCACTGTTTCTCGGGAGACGAGGTCGTCGCTCGCCGCTGTGTCGACGCGGGATACGTACTTTCTTTCGCCGGGACGGTCAGTTTCCGCAACGCCCGCGGGCTCCACGAGGCGGCGCGGATCGTTCCGGCGGACCAGTACCTCGTCGAAACGGACGCGCCGTTCCTGACCCCGCATCCGTTCCGTGGACGGCCGAACGAGCCCTACTGCGCCGCCTATACGGTTCGTCATCTCGCCTCGCTCAGGGGCGAGGCGGTGCACGAGGTGGCCGAAGCGGTGCGAGTGACCGCTGAGCGGGTCTTTCGTTTGCCGACAGTCACCGCCCGTTGAACGGATTGCGACATTAGTGATCAACAATGGTCCACTCTGATGAGTGACCAACGTCACGACACTCCGGGGGGTGTTTGCGCAACCCGGCGAGGTTCGTTACTGTCCCGTGATCGTGCCGGTCGGTACCCGCTCATGCGGTTTCCGGCTGTTACGCCCACAGTCACGTCAGTGCACGTCGGGGAAGCGGAACCGGGAGCGGTACGGCCTGGAACCGTGACGATGGCGCTGACTGCGGGTGTCGGACTTCTAGAGGTGTGCCGAAGTGCGCATCGAGACGAAGGACGTAGTGGAGCGGTAGTCGAGCTCCTCGACGTCTTGGGAAAGGGAACGACCCAGTGACTGGTAGCAGTAGGCAGGATGGCTCGCGCCTCGGCGCAGAGACGAACACCTTCGCTTCCGCCGGTTCGGTTGCCGTGCTCGACCGCGACACTCAGTACGGCGAGCTGGACTACTCCGACGATCCGCGCATCACGCACCAGGACGTCCTCGCCGCGCTCGGCCCCGACGCCGACGCCCTGATGGCCGAGATCGACGTCGACGTCGACGAACTGATCCGCCTCATCAGCGCCGAGACCACCATGCTCCCGCCGATCGTCATCCCGGACGAGGTGGCCGAAGACCGCACCGCGGGCGCGCCGATGAAGGTCGCGACCAAGGACGAGGTCATCTCGAGCGCGACCCGCGTCTGGAAGAAGCGGTTCCTCAAGGGGACCGTCATGGCGGTGCTGCTCACCCTCGGTGGCGGCGGCGCGGCCGCGATGGCGATGAACAAGAGCGTCACGCTCGACATCGACGGCAAGCAGCAGACCGTCCACAGCTTCGGTGACACGGTCGGCGAGGTCCTCGAGGACGCCGGCCTTTCGGTCGGCGCGCACGACTCGCTCTCACCCTCGCCGCAGGCCGAGGTGGGCGACGGCGGCGTCATCAAGCTGGAGCGCGGCCGCAAACTGAACCTGATCGTCGACGGCGCACCGCAGCAGGAGTCCTGGGTCCGCGCGACCAACCTCAGTGAGGCCCTGAACCAGCTCGGCCGTTCCGATCTCGCGAAGTCCGGCACCTGGACCTCGATGCCGCAGAACGGCGAGCTCCCGCTCGAGGGAACCACCGTCGAGGTCAAGACCCTCAAGAACGTCACCGTCTTCGACGGCGCGAACGAACCGCACAAGGTTCAGACCAACTCGGTCACCACCAAGGAATTCCTCGGTGAGCTCCGGATGACCCTCGGCCCGGACGACGAGGCCGTCGGCGGCCTCGACGTCAAGCTGGTCGACGGCGCCGAGGTCCACATCAGCCGGACCGGCGTCACCATGGTCAAGCAGAACGAGGAAATCGCTCCGCCCGAGCAGAAGGTCGACGACCCGGAGCTCGAAAAGGGCAAGACCAAGGTCGAGGACCCGGGCACCCCGGGCCAGAAGACCGTGACCTACAAGGTCACCAAGCGCAACGGCAAAGAGGTCGGCCGCGAGAAGGTCTCGGAAGAGGTCATCACCGAGGCCAAGCCCAAGATCGTCAAGGTCGGTACGAAGAAGCCCGCCGACCCGGTCATCGGTGACGCTGGTGCCTGGGACCGCATCGCGCAGTGCGAGTCGACCGGCAACTGGGCCGCCAACACCGGCAACGGCTACTACGGTGGCCTGCAGTTCAACAAGAGCACCTGGGACGCCTACGGTGGCGATCAGTACGCCGCGTACCCGCACCAGGCCAGCAAGGCCCAGCAGATCGCCGTCGCCGAGAAGGTTCGCGACAGCCGTGGCGGCTACGGCGCTTGGCCGCACTGCGGCAAGAAGGCCTGACGCCTGCTAAGTCCTCCTTTCCTGAAGGTCATCGTGTGGGTTCCGCCCGCAAGGTGGCCTTCAGGCCGTTAAAGGCTTCTGCGGCGGCACAGCGTTTTCGGCTCTCGGTTTCGACAGCCGTGTCCACCAGCGTGTGGGTCGTATGCGGGCCACGTTCTGGGAGCGTTCGGTCGCAGCGCCCTCTCGTACGCCACTGTGGCCGCGGTGCGGGCTTGGATAGCTCTTCGGCCGTACCGGGGTGGCCTTGGGGTTGTGTTCGGGTCTCTTGACCGGCTCAGGGGGCTGAGACTGCCCGGTGCCTTGTTCAGGGGCCTGCCGAGGCAAGGGGACATCCGGTTCACTTTCCGCGAGATCGACGATCTCCGTGAAGGCGTCACCGCGTCTCTCGGCCGGTGTGCGGTCGTCGGCTTCCCCGTTCGGGGCTGGATACGCCCGCGGCACCATGAGCGCGTTCAGTCGGGCGCCTGTCTCCGGATCGAGGTTGCCGCGCATGTCCCAGCGGCCGGTTCGTTTCTGCCGTAACCAGAATTCGCTTCGTTCGCGTTTCGGGGCGGGATCCTCCGTGGTGCTCCCGTCCGGGTCGAGAAGCGCGAGCAGGTCTGTTCCGGCCACTGTGATGTCGCGAGGTCTCGCGACGCTGGCGAGATCGACCAGATCCTTCTCGGCCTCGGATCGCGCGCTCGCGGTGACGTGGTCGGGCAGCTTCTTCAGGACAGTGACGATCCGGTCGATGCCGGCTTCGGCCAGTACGCCCGTAGCGGCTGTGACTCCGGTCAAAGGCGCGACGGGTCGAGTCGATGTGCCGTCGCGCGCACGTCTCGAGTTGAGCGCCAGTGCACGACCGGTCACCTTCTGAGCCTCCGCTCTGGGGACCCGGGCCACATGTTCGTAGAAGACGGCGATCGAGTTGAATCCGTAAAGCTCCCGGACACCACGTGACTCGATCTCGGCCAGGATCTGGCCGACTTCGGCGGCGAGGCGCCGCCCTTCGCATAGCCGTGACTGCAACTCGTCGAGGAGCAGATCGGCGTCACCTTCCGGCAGGTTGAGCGGGAAGGCCTTGGGGATGTTTGTGCTGGTCATCCCTCGATTGTCGGGCCAGAGTCGAACGAATGCACGGTATCGATCGGGTGGATGATCATTACGCTCCGGCAGACCGAAATTGCGCCCATCACCCTGAAGTGGAACGCGGGCAGATAGAAACCGTCGGAAGGGTGGTGGGGGCGAGTCGCGGCCGCCAGTCGCGGCTCGCGGGGGCTGGTTACGATCGTCGGGTGACTGAACTGCTCGGGCCTGCGGAGATCAGGGCGCTGGCGGCCGAGCTGGACGTGCGTCCGACCAAGAAGCTCGGCCAGAATTTCGTGCACGATCCCAACACGGTGCGCCGCATCGTCGACCTTTCAGGGGTCGGCGAAGGCGACGTCGTGCTGGAAGTCGGGCCGGGCCTCGGCTCGTTGACCCTCGGGCTGCTCGCGACCGGAGCCGAGGTCGTCGCGGTCGAAATCGACCCCGTGCTGGCCGGACGGCTGCCGAACACCGCGGCCGAACGGGGAGGCGCCGAAAGGCTGACGGTCGTCGGGGCGGACGCTCTGCGGATCACGGCGGCCGACCTGCCTGCGCGGCCGACCGCGCTCGTCGCGAACCTGCCGTACAACGTCGCCGTTCCCGTCGTGCTTCACCTGCTCGCCGAGCTGCCATCGCTGACCAGTGGTCTCGTAATGGTCCAGACCGAGGTCGCCGACCGAATGGCGGCAGGGCCGGGGAGCCGGACTTACGGCGTCCCCAGCGTCAAGCTCGCGTGGTACGGCAAGGCGCGCAAGGTCGCGGCGGTGCCCCGCGCGGTCTTCTGGCCCGTTCCGAACGTGGACTCCGCGCTGGTCGCTTTCGAGCGGGGCGACGTGGTGTCGTCCGTGGAGCGGAAACAGTTGTTCGCGGTGGTCGATGCCGCCTTCTCGCAGCGTCGAAAGACTTTGCGCGCGGCGTTGGCGTCATGGGCGGGTTCCGCCGAACGCGCGGGCGAGTTGCTCGAGAAGGCGGGTATCGACCCCAAGACCCGCGGGGAGCAGCTGGACGTCCACCAGTTCGCCCGGATCGCCGCCGCGGCTGGCTGACCACATGTCGCAGGTGTGACCGGTACCGCGCCGAACGCGGTCCGGTCGATGTCAGCAAGACTGCGTAAATCCTCTCCTGGATCTACTTGATCCAGAGCTGTCTTCGCAGGCAGCGGCATCGCCATAGCACAAATGCATCTGGTGCTGTCTCAAAATATGGATAGCCGATCCTGTATCGTGGACGCGACCAGACGTGTGATCTGCGACTACGTGCTTGCTTTCATCCAGTGGGATCGGTTTTACTCAGTGAGCCATCCCGAGCGACTGAGAGACCTGGCTCGCCGAAGTCGCAGCAACCACCCTCCACGGGGCAGGTGCTACCGCCAGGACCGATGGAGGCTGTGCCTAATGAACAGGGTCACCCACCCGCTCCTGCTGACCAGGCGACGTGTAGTCGACGAAGGTCGCCGCACGGTAAGTGCGTGTCGACGCTCCACCGTTACTGCCTGAGTCTTTTCCCTTACCTCTGAATCCCGTCCGTTCCGGACGGTCACTCGGTGACGGTCGGCGCGCTCGAAAGAAGCGGCGCCCCATTTGCATGGAGCCTTTCGTGATCACTGTCGAAAACCTGTCCAAATCCTTTCCCCTCAACGGAAATCCCGTCGTCGCCCTGCGCGATGTGAGCGTGGACATCCAGGCGGGCTCGCTGTTCGGAGTCGTCGGTCCGGCCGGCTCCGGCAAGTCGACCCTCGCTCGTTGCATCGGGCTCCAGGAGCGCCCCGACCGTGGTGTCGTCCGCCTCGACGGCCTCAACACCGGGACCCTCGACGGACGCCGTCTGCGCGAAATCCGCCGCCAGGTCGGTGTCGTGAGCACCAAACCGGAGTTGCTCGCCGAACGCACCATCGCCGGCAACATCGCGTCGCCGCTCGAGCAGCTCGGCCTCGACGGGCCGCAGCGTCGCAACCGGGTCGGAAACCTGCTCGACCTGGTCGGACTCACGCCGCGGGCCGGGCAGCGGCCGGGTGAACTGTCCGAGGGGCAGCTGCGCCGAGTGGCCATCGCCAAGGCCCTGGCCGCCGGGCCGTCCGTGCTCCTGGCCGACGACCCCACCTCGGGTGTGCAGCCCGAGGAGTCCGGCGCGGTCCTGACCGTGCTCGACCGGGCACGCGCCGAGCTCGGGGTCACCGTGCTGCTCACCACTCCCGACGCCGGCGTCGTCCGTCGTGTCTGCGACGACGTCGCGGTCCTCGAAGCCGGGGCGATCATCGAACGCGGATCCGTGCTCGACCTGGTCTCCGACCCGAACAGCCGGACCGCGCAGGCGCTGCTGCCCTCGATCGAGACCGGCCGGGCGCAAGCCTCGAAATACGACCGCGCCGTGGACGTCGTGCTCGTCGGATTCGCTTCGGTCGGCGCGCTGCTTCCCGAGGCCGCCGGTCGCTTCGACGTCGAACTCGCCACCATCGGGGGCGGCCTGACCCGGATCGGCGACACGCCGGTGGGCCGGTTCCGTCTCGGTGTGCGCGGTGAGCGCGCGGACGCCGCCCTCGCGTGGATCGCCGAACGCGGCGGCCACGTGACCCACCCGGTCCGCGGACCGCAGGGCGTCGCTGCCTGATTTCTCCACGAACGGGCCGCTCAGGACGAAATCCGTCCGGGGCGGCCCGTCGGTGTCTGACTCGTCCTGTTCTCTTTTCTCCTGGTGACGGCACAAGTGGAGCGGCCACGTAGGCTTGAGTCGTGCTCGCCGTCGTACCGCCCCCAGTAACCGTCAGGGTTCCCGCCAAGGTCAACCTGCACCTGTCGGTCGGTGACGTACGCCCGGACGGCTATCACGAGCTGGTGACCGTGTTCCAGGCGCTTTCCCTGACCGACGAGGTGACCGTCGCGGTCACCGAGGACCCCGGCGTCGAGGTCTATGGCGAAGGTGAAGGTGTCGTACCGACCGGCGCCAACAATCTCGCCTGGAAGGCGGCGCAGGCTCTGGCGGCTCACGTCGGCAAAGCGGACGGTGAGTCCAAGGTCCGGGTGGTGCTTCGCAAAGGGATCCCGGTAGCGGGCGGGATGGCCGGAGGCAGTGCGGACGCGGCCGCGACCCTGGTGGGACTCGCCTCGCTTTGGAAGCTCGATATCTCCCGAGACGAACTGGCGGGTATCGCCGCGAAGCTCGGCAGCGATGTTCCTTTCGCGCTCTACGGCGGGACGGCATTGGGTACCGGCCGGGGCGAGCAGCTGGTGCCGGTCTTGTCTCGGCATACGTTCCATTGGGTCCTGGCCTTCGACCAGCGCGGTCTTTCGACGCCGCGGGTGTTCGGAGAACTGGACAGGTTGCGTGAAGAGGGCAACCCGCCGCGGATCGGTTCGCACACTCCGGTGGTCGAGGCGCTGGCGTCCGGTGACCCGCGTCAGCTGGCCCTGCTGCTCGGCAACGACTTGCAGGCGGCCGCTGTTTCGTTGCGTCCAGGGCTGCGACGCACGTTGCGAGCGGGAGTCAACGCGGGTGCGCTCGCTGGCACCGTGTCCGGGTCGGGGCCGACCTGTGCCTTCCTCTGCGCGGACGCCCAGTCGGCCGTCGAGGTCGCCGCGGAGTTGTCCGGGGCGGGGGTCTGTCGCACGGTTCGCGTCGCGCACGGACCGGTTCCCGGGGCCCGGCTGGTAGGCGGGGACGACGCGCCGCGGCCGGCGCCGCCTCGGGTGCACGCGTGAGGGTGTCCGAAAAGGACATCGACAAATTCGTTGTGGTGCAAGCTTTTTGGGAAAGGATCGGCTGAGGCATGGCCAACCTGGTCAACCTGGAGTCGGTGAGCAAGTCCTTCGGGGTGCGCCCGCTGCTCGACGGTGTTTCGCTCGGTGTGGCGGAGGGGCAGCGCATCGGCGTCGTCGGTCTCAACGGGGGCGGGAAGACGACCCTGCTGGAGGTCCTCGCGGGGATCAGCGAGCCGGATACGGGCCGGGTGAGTCAAGTCCGCGGCCTGCGGATGGCCGTGGTCACTCAGCGGACCGAACTCCCGGTCGGCAGCACGGTCGGCGATGTCGTGCTGGAGCGCTACGGAGCAGAGCACGAGTGGGCCGCTGACGCGCGTGTCAGGTCCATTATGGATGGTCTGGGGATCACCGCCCTCGGCCTCGAAAAGGCGACGGCGAACTTGTCCGGTGGCGAACGCCGCCGGGTGGCACTGGCGGCCGCCCTCACCGGTGAACTGGATCTCGTGGTCCTCGACGAACCGACCAACCACCTCGACGTCGAAGGTGTGCGGTGGCTCGCGGATCACCTGCTCAACCGCAAGATCGCCGTTGTGGTCGTCACCCACGACCGGTGGTTCCTCGACACGGTCGCGAGTGTGACCTGGGAGGTCACCAACGGTCGTGTCGAGCAGTACGAAGGTGGCTACGCGGACTGGATCTTCGCGCGGGCCGAGCGGGCCAGGCTGGCAGCGACAGCCGAAGAGAAACGGCAGAATCTGGCGCGTAAGGAGCTCGCGTGGCTGCGTCGCGGTCCTCAGGCCAGGACCTCGAAGCCGCGCTATCGCGTCGAGGCGGCGGAGGCCTTGATCTCCGACGTGCCGGAGCCGCGTGATTCGGTCGAACTGCAGGCGTTCGCCCGTCGGCGGCTGGGCAAGACCGTGCTGGAGATCGAAGACGCCACGTTGACCGTCGGCGACCGCACCCTGCTCGACCACGTCACGTGGCGGATCGGGCCCGGCGACCGGATCGGCCTGGTCGGCGTCAACGGATCGGGCAAGACGACGCTGCTCAAGCTGCTGGGCGGTGACAGAGAGCCCGAGACCGGGCGATGCATCCAGGGCAAAACGGTCAGCCTCGCGCATCTGCGGCAGGAGCTCGACGATCTGCCGGGTGACCTGCGCGTGCTCCAGGCGATCGAAGAGGTCTCAGGGCGGGTCGTGTTCGGCAAGCAGGAGCTTTCCGCTTCGCAGCTGGCCGAAAAGCTCGGGTTCCCGCAGGCGAGGCAGTGGACGCCTGTCGAAGATCTTTCCGGTGGTGAACGGCGCCGTCTGCAGCTGTGCCGGCTCTTGATGGCCGAGCCCAACGTGCTGCTGCTCGACGAACCGACGAACGATCTCGACATCGACACCTTGCAGCAGCTGGAAGATCTGCTCGATTCGTGGCCGGGCAGCCTCGTCGTCGTTTCGCACGACCGGTACCTGGTGGAACGGGTCTGCGACACCATCGTCGCCTTGTTCGGGGAGGGGCAGGTGACCCACCTGCCGGGCGGCATCGAGGAGTACCTGGATCGGCGCGCCAAGAGCCTCGAGAAGGCCGGTGGCGAGCGGAAGCCGGGTAACGGACAGGGCTCCGCGCCCAAGAAAAGCGCCGCGGAACAGCGGGCTGCGCAGAAGGAACTGTCCCGTCTCGAACGCAAGCTCGACCAGTTGCACGTGAAAGAAGAAAAGTTGCACGCGGCGCTGCTCGCCGCGGCGACCGACCCGACGAAGCTCATCGAGCTCAACACCGAGCTGAAGGCCGTGGAAACGGAGAAGGAGGAGGTCGAGGCCCAATGGCTCGAGACCTCCGAAGCGATCGAATGAGTTCACTCGACGGCGAGCGGATCTTTCAGCGCGGACAGTAATGTGACGCGCATGAGTCGGTTCGTGGACACGCTCGTCGCCACCGCGGCGGGGCGAGGTCAGCAGCGGGGAATGGTCACCGGGGAGCCCAAGGAGCCGGTTCGGCGTACCTGGGCCGAGATTCACGAGCAGGCCAAGCGGGTCGCCGGGGGCCTGGTGACGGCCGGGCTCGAGCCCGGCAAGGCAGTGGCGGTCCTGGCTGCGGCGCCGTCGCTGATCGCGCCGACGGTGCAGGCGGTGTGGCTCGCCGGTGGCAGCGTGACGATGCTGCATCAGCCGACCCCGCGCACCGACCTCGCCGAATGGGCCGAAGACACCGTTCGCGTGCTGCGGATGATCGGATCCGGTCTGGTACTGCTCGGTGAGCCGTTCGACCAGCTGGGGCCGGTGCTCACCGAGCACGGCATCGCCTTCCAGGTGATCTCCGAGCTGCTCGAGGCCGAGCCGCTGGCGGAGCCCGTGCCGACGGACGAGTCCGAGACCGCGCTCCTCCAGCTGACCAGTGGGTCGACGGCCGATCCGAAGGCTGTGCGGATCACCTACGGAAACCTGTATTCGAACGTCAAGGCGATGGTCGAACGCGCCGAGTTCGATTTCGACGTCGACGTGATGGTTTCGTGGCTGCCCACCTTCCACGACATGGGGATGGTCGGCTTCCTGACGGTCCCGATGACATTCGGTGTCGAACTCGTCAAGATCACGCCGATCGAGTTCCTGTCGGGACCGTTGATCTGGCCGCAGCTGATCAGCAAGTACAACGGCACGACCACGGCCGCGCCGAACTTCGCGTACGCGATCGTGGGCAGGCGGATGGCCCGCGTCGAGGACGACGACGCGTACGACCTCTCGAAGCTGCGGATCGCGCTGAACGGCGCCGAGCCGATCGACGAAACAGCCGTGCAGACGTTCGTCGAGGCAGGGTCACGGTTCAAGATGCCCGCCGAATGCGTCTTCCCGGCCTACGGCATGGCGGAGGCGACTCTCGCGGTCTCGTTCGCGCCGTTGTTCACCGGGCTGACACTGGACGTCGTCGAAGCCGACGCGCTCGAGGCCGACGACCGCGCGGTGCCGGTCCCCGAGGACGACCCGCGGCGCGGAACGGACGAAGTCCGGTCCTTCGCGGTGCTCGGGCCGCCGCTCGACGGGCTCGAGGCCGAGATCGTCGACGACAAGGGCACGGTGCTCGGAGAGCGCCAGGTCGGGGAGATCCGGCTGCGGGGTGAGGCCGTGACGCCGGGCTACCTGACCATGGAGGGTCCGCTCGCGACGCAGGACGAGGACGGCTGGCTGCTCACCGGAGACCTCGGTTACCTGGTCGACGGCATGATCGTGATCTGCGGCCGCCGCAAGGACGTCATCATCATGGGCGGCCGGAACCTGTACCCGACCGACATCGAACGGGCGGCCACCTCGGTCGAGGGTGTCCGCGCCGGAAACGCCGTGGCCGTGCGGATCGACGCCGGCAGCCGCCGGGAGCGGTTCGCCGTCGTCCTCGAATCGAAACTCGCCGGGGACCCGGAAACGGAGAAGGCGCTGGCGAAGGAGGTCGCGGCCAAGGTGCGCGGCGCCGTCGACATGCGGCCCTTCGCGGTGGTGGTGCTCCCGGCGGGAAGCCTGCCCAAGACGCCTTCGGGCAAGGTGAAGCGGGCCGCGACCGCCACCCAGTTCGCGGACAAGATCGCCAAGAACGCGACGACCAGCTGACACGAAAGAGCCGGGCCCGCGGACATCGCGGGCCCCGGCTCCTTCGCGGCACCTCCCGTGGGTCAGCGGCGTCGCCAGAGCGGCTTACGGGTATGGGTGTGTTCCAAGGCGGGCGCGATGTAGTAATCGGCGGACCGGGAGAGCCCGGCCAACGTCCCCTCCACGTCCCGGAGGAACGCGTCCACGGCTGCCGGGTCATAGCCTCTCTTCGAGAGCGGCGCCTTGGCGAACGCCACGTTGTGGACGTCCGAAACAGACAGATCGTCGTCGCCGTCGAGTGTCGCGGCGACCCGTTCGAGGAAGGCGTCGACCGCGGGTTCGTGATAGCCCCGGGCGCCGATCGGCGCCCGGTCGAACTGCCGGGTTCTCGCCTCGAACGCGGTGACGGGCACTAGCGCTCCCGCAGGAACTCGACGGGCCCGCGGTCCGGAACGGAGCGTTCGGCGGTCGCCTGACCCTCTTCACGCGCGCCGGGCACGCTGAGTACCTGCTGTCCGGTCCGGTGGGCGAGCTGCTCTTCGATCTTGTCGAGGAACTCGTCGACTTCGCGTTCGTCGTAGCCGCGCTTCCCGATCAGCGGACGCGAGAACATGACGTGGTGGACCTCGGCGGCCGTCAGGTCGTCCCGGTCCGAGATCGTGTCCGCGATCCGTTCCAGGAACGCGTCGACCTCGTGCTTGGCGTATCCGCGCCGCCCGATCGGGGCGTTCGGGAAAGTGGCGCCGGTGATGTCTTCGGCCGTAAACGACATGAAACTCTCTCCGGTTTCGGTGGGGAATGCGATCTCCGCATTCCGTCCTAACGGGTTTGAGAGTTCCCCGGAAGAGCTCGCGCTATTCCACGACTCGATCAGGGGCGTGGTGAAACGCCTTCGAGTGACGAGGTGTAACGCACCGCCATGTGAGCGGGTTCACCCAGCGTGGAAGGTGTTCTGAGCTGCGACGAGACCGGTGCGGATAAGCGCTTCAACAGCGTCGGCGCAACGATCGATCTCGAAAGCGAGTTCTTTGCGTTCGACCGTCGAGAAGTCTTTCAGCACGAAATCCGCCGGGTCCTGCCGTCCCGGAGGTCGGCCGACGCCGAAACGGACACGGTAGTAGTCCTTCGTACCCAGGGATTTGGTGATCGAGCGGAGTCCGTTGTGACCGTTGTCGCCGCCGCCCAGTTTCATCTTGAGCGCGCCGAAGTCGACGTCCAGCTCGTCGTGGACGACCACGACACCGGCCGGGGGGATCTTGTAGAACCGGGCGGCGCCCACGACAGGGCCGCCCGAGAGGTTCATGTACGAACGCGGTTTGGCCAATACCACCCGCTGCCCCGCGAGCCTGCCTTCGAGGACTTCGGCGCCGCTCTTGTGGGCCTTGAACTTGCCGCCGACGCGCCCGGCGAGTTCGTCGAGCACCATGAAGCCGACGTTGTGCCGGTTGCCTGCGTACTGGGGGCCGGGATTGCCGAGGCCGGCGAGCAGGATCTGCTCGCCGGCCCCGGGAAGTACTGCTTCAGTCACACGAGTGACTTTATTCGGCGTCCTCGGCGGGGGCCTCCGCAGCCTCGGCCTCGTCGCCCTCGAGCGCGGACTCGGACGGCGCCTCGTTGACGGCGACGACCAGCGCCTCGGCGTCGGTGACCAGGGTGGCGCCCTGCGGCAGGGTGACCTGCGAGGCGAGGATCTGGGTGCCGGCGGCGACGCCCTCGACCGAGACCTCGACCTGCTCGGGGATGTGCAGCGCCTCGACCTCGACCTGGAGGGTGTCCAGGTCGGTGGTGACCAGGGTGCCCGGGCCCGCGGTGCCGGTGACGACGACCGGGACGTCGACGGTGACCTTCTCGCCGCGGCGGACGACCAGCAGGTCGACGTGCTCGATGTAGTTCTTCAGCGGGTGGATGACGATGGTCTTCGTCAGCGCCAGCTCACTCTTGCCCTCGAGCTCGAGGGTGATGACGGCGTTGCTGCCGTTCTCACGCACGACGCGGGCGAACTCCAGGGCGGGCAGGGCATAGTGACGCGGCTCCGAGCCGTGCCCGTACAGCACCGCGGGGATCTTGCCGGCGCGACGCGTACGGCGCGCGGCACCCTTGCCGAATTCGGTGCGGGGCTCGACGGACAGGCTTACCTCGGACACGGTGTAGCACTCCTTCAATTCACCAACATGTTCAGCGAAATCATGCTGAGGTGGGGATGGTTCGGGCTGTTCTGGTGTGTCGGCGGCGAATTCCACAGGCGTGCTCGACAGCGTGTGGCCACTCAAGCCGCCGCGTCGATCACGTCGGGCACCAGGTGCTCACGGAACCCGCCTCGCCGAGACCGGGAAAGTGTAGACCAACCGGTCGTGCGAGGGTCCCGCCGGGTGGCTCGTTCAGGTGACAAGTCGGTGACAGCTGCTTCGGGAACCCGCGGATGCGGTGGTGCGCGACCCCTTTCCTAGGGTGTGATCTCCTCGCACGCGACACGAAGGGGGCGGCATGCCGGCACGACGGTTGAGGATCGGCGCGTTCGCCGCCCTGTGCTTCCTCGTGGCCGGTTGCGATGTCGCGATCGACGGGTCGGCGGGGATCTCGCCCGCCGAGCAGCAGCGGGTGGATCGGCGCGACGAGCAGCGAGGCGCTGTCGAGAGCGCGCTGAAGGAGCTCGAGCAGGCACCGGCCGTTGTCTACAAGTCGACAATCAAGGATGCCTCGGGCAAGCCCGCCGATCTGGAGTTCCGGATCACCCGTAACGGCAGCGCCCACGGCGCGCTGCCGGTCGACGGCCAGACGATCCAGGTCGTCTCGGCCGACAAGCAGCTGTACCTCTCGGCCACGCCGGAGTACTGGAAGGCGCACGGGCTCGGCAACAGCGAGCAGTACGGCACCGGCTGGGTGCGCACCGACAGCTCGGACCTGCCGGTGAACGCCGTCGAGGTGCTCAACCCGCGCAAGGCGGCGTCGACCCTCCGGACCGCGGTCTCCGCGATGAACCGGCTGACCGATCCGGTCCGGTCGAAGTTGCCCGACGGGACCGAGGTCTACGACGTCGGGAGCGGACTCGGGACACTGCGGGTGACCACTGCGGCGCCACACCGTGTCGTCAGCTTCGCGCCTTCCCTCGTCGACGCGGCGGGAGGCAAGACGCTCGGTGCCGAGATGCGAGTCGAGCCGCTCACCGGGGACGCGCTCAAGAAACTCCAGACCGATCTCGACGGCGCGGTCGGCGGGGTCGGGCAGCCGTTCGACGCGCTCACCCAAGTCAGTGTGAGCGTGGTCGACGACAAACTGGACTGCACGGACTTCGTCGGGACCTGCCGGGCGACCATCGGCGTGGCCAACACCGTCATCGGCGGCGCGAGCGGGACACCCGTGCACCTGACGCTGACCGTCGAGTTCTCCGCGCAGTCGCTCGGCGCGCAGACCTGCACGGCGGACGCCAACGCGGCGCCGGACACCACGACGAGCATGTCCTGCGAGGTCAAGTTCAAACTGCCGAATCGGAACGCCAGCTATCAGGTGCAGGCGAAGCCCGCGGCCCGCGGCGAGGTCCGGGTTCCGGTCGACGTGAACGGCGTTCGTGAGAAGCTCAAATCCGAGTTCGCCGCGCTGGGTGGCTGACCTGCACACTCACCCACGGGTGCGTTACATACGTTGAAGTAGTCGATCTTGCGTTCTTAGCATCGGTGTCGTCGCCGATGAAAAGGGAGAACGTGATGGCGAAGTTGGTTGTGTTCGGAGGAACCGGGTACGCGGGCGGGAAGATCACCGCGGAAGCGCGCGGTCGCGGTCACGAGGTCCTCGCGGTGTCCAGGAACGCCGAAGGTGAGGGGACCAAGGCGGGGTCGCTCTACGACGAGTCCTTCCTCGCCGAGGTCGCCAAGGGCGCCGATGTCCTGGTCATCGCCGTGCACGGGCAAAGCGGCCTGCTCGACGCGGTGCCCTCGATCGCCCGGGTCGCGAAGGACAACGGCGCGCGGATCGGCGTGGTCGGCGGCGCCGGCAGCCTGCGTGTGGCCGAGGACGGGCCGCGACTGATCGACACCCCCGAGTTCCCGGACGAGTACAAGGGCGAAGCGGGGGCGCACGCCGAGGTGCTGGAAGCGTTCCGGAAGCTTCCCGCGGACGTCGACTGGTTCTACCTCAGCCCGGCCGCCGAGTTCGGCGCGTGGGCCGAGGGTGAGCGGACCGGTGATTTCCGGCTCGGCGGTGACGTGCTCCTGACCGACGAGAACGGCGGTTCGAAGATCAGCGGCGCCGACTACGCGATCGCGTTCGTGGACGAGATCGACAAGCCGGAGCGCCGCCGTCAGCGTTTCTGCGTCGCCTACTGACCGGACAGTTCCTTCACGATCGGGGAGAACGTTTCCAGCATCGGCTGGAACACCGTGACGTAGGAGAAGCCGTACCGTTCGCGGCGCTCCTGGAGTTGCCGGACGATCTCGTCGACGGTTCCGAAAAGCAACTGCGGTGTTTCGAGCAGCTGGTCCACGTCGAGGCCGTCCGGGGCTTCCGCGCGCCAGGACTCGGCGGCCGCGCGCCGGTCGTCCGTGACGACGACCCGCTGGACGAGCAGGTTCAGTTCGGGGTTCCGGCCGTTCGCGTGTGAGCGGAAGAAAGCGACGCGTTCGTCCATGCGCTCGGCGTCGTCGAGCTGGAAGGTGCCCGGTGGCTTCCCCGGTGCTTGGCGCAGACCCGAGAAGCCGGTGATGTCGGCCTTCCGGGCGGCGAGGGAGAGCACGCCGTCGCTGTTGCCCGCGAGGAGCAACGGCGGAGGCGTGATCCCTTCGTCCGAGAAGTGTTCGCGCAGGTGGTCAAGGCTCTTGGCGAGGTATTCGATGCGTTCCCCGGCCGGGATCCACGGTAGGCCGGCGTCGTCGAATTCCGATTTCATGTGGCCGGAACCGAGGCCGAGGTCCAGCCGGTCGCCCGTCATCTTCACCGTCGTGATGACTTCGCGTGCGAAGAGCGCGAAGTTGTAAAAGGGCACATTGGACACGAGAGTGCCGACGCGTGGCCGCCGGGTCACGGCGGCGGCCATGGTCAGTGCCGGAAAGGGCGCGTTCCGTGCCGGTCCGAGATGGTCCGGCACGGAGATGACGTCGTAACCGAGGGCCTCGACGCGGAGGCACTTCGCGACCCAATCTTCGCGGTTCTCGGCGCCCCACAGGTTCACGCCGAACTTGAATTTCCCCATGGCCGGAAACCTAGCCACGCCGGGTGGCCCGGCGCGCGCTGTTTCGCGAGGAGCCGAAAACGAAGCAAGGGACCTTTGCTGTCACTCTCCGAAAGAGAGCGAC
>NZ_JBHXJK010000033.1:0-73693 GCF_042723255.1 Amycolatopsis thailandensis | reverse complement strand
ACCCCCACCAACCAGACCACAGTGGACACACCGGATGAGACGACCGGCAACCCACCCTGCCCACCACCCCACCACAAGATCAACAAGCCCCACCAAGATCACCTAACAAACACACCGGTGGATCCAGGTTGAACGTCCCAATTCCTACATCGTCGTGCCCCGGCCGCCGCGGAGCCACCACTCTCGCCCAGTTCAGGCGTGGGTAGGTAAACACCGGTCCGCTCTAACCCGAATCGCCACTCACGACCCAGCGCGACGTCTCAGCGGTAGGTGAACTTCGGTGGCCGCCGGGCGAGGAAAGCGGCCACACCCTCGGCGTAGTCCTCACCGTGCAAGGCTCCGAGCCGGATCTCGTCCACTTCGGCGTCGGATTCCTGTTGTCCCGCGACGATCTTCTCGATGATCCGGTTCATCCCGCGCACCGACGCCTGCGAACGCGAAGCCAGCGTCTCGACGAACTTCGCCGTCGAGACCTCCAGCTCGTCGGCGGGAAAGACGTCGTTGAGCAGGCCGATCTCCCGCGCCCGCCGCGCGTCGACGAGTTCGCCCGAGAGCAGGAAGTACTTCGCGTGCGCGGGCCCGACCAGCGAGACCAGCCGCCGGGTCGAACCGAAGTGGTAGACGATGCCGAGCTTCGCCGGCGTGATGCCGAAGCGCGAGCCCTCCGCGGCGAAGCGGAAATCGCAGGCGACCGAGAGCTGGCAGCCGCCGCCGATGCAGTTCCCCTGGATCATCGCCACCGTCGGCTTCCGCGACGCCGTCAGCGCCGCCACCGCCCCGTCGACGGCTTTGTCGTAGGTCTCGGCCGCGTCGGCGGTGGACCGCAGGTCCCGAAACTCGCTGATGTCCGCGCCCGCCGAGAAATGCGCGCCCGCGCCGGTCAGCACGAGGACCTTGATCGCCGGGTCCGCCTCCACCCGCGCCACCACGTCCGGGATCGCCGACCACATCCCGTAGGTGATCGCGTTCATCTTCTCCGGCCTGGTGAACGTCAGCCGCGCGACCTCGCCGTCACGAGTGAATTCGAACCCGTCAGTCATGTTCCGCACCCTAAGTGCGCGCCTCCACCTGAACCAGCCGGATGTGGCCAACAAGCCTCCGAAAGGCGGCTTGCAGCGCGCTCCCCCTGTGGTTTTCTGGTCGTCCAACGAGCTAGGGGAACTCGATGGCGAAACGCGTGCTCGGCGTTCTCACAACCGTCTTGCTCACTGCGGCCCTGGTGAGCGGACAGGCCACCGCGGCGCCCGGACGGATCCAGCCCGACCCGCTGCTGATGTTCCCGCAGCGCCCGGCGACGACGGATCGAGCGGCCGTCCTCCGCGACCGAGCAGCGAAGACCCAGGCGCGAACCCGGTCATCAGCTCAGAACCCCTTGCCTTACAAAGAAAAAGAACCGCCCGGAACCAGTGGCGCCAACGATTCCCTCGCCAAGGCCGAGCACATCGCGGGATTCGGCACCCAGCGCGCCAAGAACTCCAAGGTCCGGCTCACCGGCGATCTCAAGCCGGACGCCTCGATCCCCACGCTTCCCCCGGCCGCCGAGCCCAGCGACGCGATCGGTCTGGCGAGCGAAACCGGGGTCGGCGCCGAGCGCCGTGCCATCCGCACGAGCGGCGTCATCGGCGACGGACCGTACGGCAGCGCCGGCGACGGCACGGGTGACTTCGACTTCTACCGGCTGAGCGCGGGGGCGGCACCGGTGACCTTCAGCGCACGGACCCTGACGCCGACAGGCGAGCTGGACACGTTCCTGGCGCTGTTCGACAAAGACGGCCTGTGGGCGCTCAACGACAACGCCGGCGGATCCACGGACTCGCGGCTCTCGTTCACCATTCCGCCGGGCCGGGAGTTCTTCCTCATGGTGGGGTCCGGTCTCCCCGCCGATCACACGAAACCCGGCACCGGCGGCGGTATCCGGACCGAGGGCCCGTACGAGCTCGCGATCACGAGCGGCAAGAGCGGCGGAGACCTCGACTACTACTCGTTCGACCTGCGTGCCGGAGACGTGCTCGGCGCGTCCGTGGCCGGTGGCGGGACCCGGCTCGCGGTGTACGACCCGGCCGGACGGGAGGTCTTCGGCTCGTCGCAGGACCTCACCTCGATCTTCTCGACGGCCTCGCCGATGCCCGGTGGCGGCAACGCCGTCGTGGACTTCGTGGCACCGAAGGAAGGCCGCTACCGTCTCGGCGTCGAAGCGGGCGAAGGCGCGTACGACATCAAACTCGAAGCCTTCCGCCCCGGCACCGAAACCGCTCCGCGCGGCAGCGTGCCCACGATCTTCCTGGACTTCGACGGCGCCAGGGTCAACACCTCGATCTTCGGCACCGGTGGTGGCATCCGCGATCTCTCACCACTGTCGGCCTTCCTGCCGCGCTGGGGCCTCACCGACCGCGACGAACGCGCGCTGACCGACGCGATCATCGCCACCGTCAAGGAGAACCTCGAACGCGACCTCGTCGCCAAGGGCACCAACCCGAGGTTCGCACTGCGTGTCCTCAACAGCCGGGACCACGCGGATCCGTGGGGTCAGCCGAACGTAAGCCGGGTCGTGGTCGGCGGCACGACGCTCGAAACGGGTATCCAGACCATCGGCATCGCCCAGTCCATCGACGCGGGCAACTTCGGCAAGGAGGAGACCGCGCTGGTCCTGCTCGACGAGATCAGCCAACCCGCCGGGCCCGTCTGGTCGCTCAACACCTATGTGGGACCGGGAAGCGACAAGATCGCGTTCATCGGCCGCGCGGTCGGCAACATCACCAGCCACGAGGCCGGGCACATGTCGGGCAGCTGGCACACCGACCTGACCAACGCCGTGCCGGGGATCATGGACCCCGGCGGAAACCCGGCGGTGATGTTCGCCGTCGGCCCCGATGGCCGCGGCGGCACCGCCGACGATCCCGACCTCGACCTAGTCGAAGAAGGGATCAGCCCATCCGAGGGCTTCACCGGGACCGAGGACACCCTCAATCGCAGTGCCTGGGCGTTCGTCCGGGGCGCCTAGGAAGCCGACGTCACCCGGTAGACGTCGTAGACGCCTTCGACGCCTCGGACCACCTTCAGCACGTGTCCGAGGTGCTTCGGGTCGCCCATCTCGAACGAGAACCGGCTGACCGCGACCCTGTCGCGTGACGTCGTCACCGACGCGGACAGGATGTTGACCTTCTCGTCCGCGAGCACCTTGGTGACGTCCGAGAGCAGCCGGTGCCTGTCCAGCGCCTCGACCTGGATCGCGACGAGGAACACCGACGACGCCGACGGCGCCCATTCGACCTCGACCAGCCTCTCGGGCTGGGCCCGCAGGTCGTCGGCGTTGGTGCAGTCGGTGCGGTGCACGCTGACGCCGCCACCGCGGGTGACGAACCCGAGGATTTCGTCGCCCGGCACCGGCGTGCAGCAGCGGGCGAGCTTGGCCCAGATGTCACTGGCGCCCTTCACGACCACGCCGACGTCGTTCGAACCACGACGGCGGGTGACGGTGGACGGTGTCGCGCGTTCGGCGAGCTCTTCTTCCGCCTCGTCGACTCCGCCGATGAGCGCGACCAGCCGCTGCACGACGTGCTTCGCGCTGGTGTGGCCCTCACCGACGGCCGCGTACAGCGAGCTGATGTCCGGGTGCCGCAGTTCGGTGGCGACCGCGCCCATCGATTCGGCGGAGACCAGCCGCTGGATCGGGAGGCCGACCTTGCGGACCTCCTTGGTGATGGCCTCCTTGCCGCCTTCGATCGCCTCGTCACGGCGTTCCTTGGCGAACCACTGCCGGATCTTCGCGCGGGCCTTGGGCGAACCGGCGAACTGCAGCCAGTCGCGGCTCGGGCCCGCCGTCTCGGCCTTCGAGGTGAAGATCTCGATGACCTCGCCGTTCTCCAGCTTGCGCTCGAGCGCGACGAGCCTGCCGTTGACGCGGGCGCCGATGCAGCGGTGCCCGACCTCGGTGTGCACGGCGTAGGCGAAGTCGACCGGGGTCGAATCGACCGGCAGCGTGATCACGTCGCCCTTGGGCGTGAACACGAAGATCTCGCGCGAGGCGAGCTCGTAGCGCAGTGACTCCAGGAAGTCGCCCGGGTCCGCGGCTTCACGCTGCCAGTCGAGGAGCTGGCGCATCCACGCCATCTCGTCGACGTCCATGGCGTTCCCGTTGTGGGTGCCCTTGGTCTCCTTGTACCGCCAGTGCGCCGCGATGCCGTACTCGGCGGTGCGGTGCATCTCGTAGGTCCGGATCTGGACTTCGAGGGGTTTGCCGTCCGGGCCGATCACCGTGGTGTGCAACGACTGGTAGACGCCGAACCGGGGCTGCGCGATGTAGTCCTTGAACCGGCCGGGGACCGGCTGCCACAGCGCGTGGACGACACCCATCGCGGCGTAGCAGTCGCGGACGTCCTCGACCAGGATCCGCACGCCCACCAGGTCGTGGATGTCGTCGAGGTCGCGTCCGCGGACGATCATCTTCTGGTGGATCGAGTAGTAATGCTTCGGCCTGCCCTCGACCTTGGCGGTGATCCGCGAGCCTTCGAGGTTGCCGGTCAGCTCCGTGATCACGGACCGCAGGTACGTGTCGCGGGAAGGCGCGCGATCGGCGACCAGGCGCACGATCTCGTCGTACTTCTTCGGCTGCAGGATGGCGAACGCCAGGTCCTCCAGCTCCCATTTGACCGTCGCCATGCCGAGCCGGTGCGCCAGTGGGGCGAGGACCTCCAGGGTCTCCCGAGCCTTGCGGGCCTGCTTCTCCGGCGGCAGGAAACGCATCGTGCGCATGTTGTGCAGCCGGTCGGACAGCTTGATGACCAGCACCCGCGGGTCGCGCGCCATGGCGATGACCATCTTGCGGATGGTCTCGGCCTCGGCGGCCGTGCCGAGTTTGACCTTGTCCAGCTTGGTGACGCCGTCGACCAGCTCGCCGACCTTCTCGCCGAAGTCCGCCTTCAGGCTCTCCAGCGAGTACCCGGTGTCCTCGACGGTGTCGTGCAGCAGAGCCGCGACCAGCGTCGTCGTGTCCATGCCGAGTTCGGCGAGAATGGTCGCGACGGCGAGCGGATGCGTGATGTACGGGTCGCCGGACTTGCGCCGCTGTTCGCGGTGGAGCTCCTCGGCGACGTCGTAGGCGCGCTGGAGCTGCGTGAGGTCGGCGTTCGGATGCATCTCGCGGTGGATGACGGCGAGCGGCTCGAGAACCTGCTTGACCGGCGCGGCGCGCTGCGCGGTGATCCGGCGGGCGAGACGGGCACGGACCCGGCGCGTCGCGGACGGTGTCGGCGCGGCCCCCTGTCGCGTCGCACCGTTCTGCTCGGTGCCGTCCTTCGAGGACACCGCGGCATCGAGCTCTTGGCTCACCCGCACCTCCTGCGCTTCGTGCGGCCTTCGGACATCAAGGGTAACCGCTCCCCCTCGCGGCTCACTTGGTACGCCCGTTCAACACACCCGGAGGGCCTCCACACGACGCCCCTCAAGCACGGAACGACCACCGAGCGCCCCGAGTTCCATGACCACCGAAACACCGGTGACCTGCACCTTCGCGTCTTCCAGCAGCTTGCAGGTGGCCGCGACCGTGCCGCCGGTGGCGAGCACGTCGTCGAGGACCGCGACACGCTGACCCGGCAGGACGACCCCTTCGGGCAGTTCGACGGTCGCCGTGCCGTATTCCAGCGTGTACCCGACCCGGCCCGCGACCCGCGGCAGCTTGCCGGGCTTGCGGATCAACGCGACACCGAGACCGCGGGAGTAGCCGACGGCGGCGGCCAGCAGGAACCCGCGCGCTTCCACGCCCGCCAGCAGGTCGGCGCCGGGGTCGACGGTCTCGGCCAGCGCGTCGGTGACGGCCTTGAAACCGGCCGCGTCGGCGAACAGCGGACTCAGGTCCCGGAACAGCACACCGGGCTCCGGGAAGTCCGGCACGTCGGCGATGAGGTCGAGTGCCTTGTCCAGCTCCATGTACTTCCTTGCTCTCAGCTTGCGTGGTGTTCGTGGCCGGTCGCTATGAAGGGGCCTTTCATCGCAAATTTTGCAATGAAAGGCCCCTTCATAGCGCTTGAAACCCGGGTTACCTCTTGCGCTTGCCCGACGGACGACCCTTGTGGGCCCTCTGGTTCCGGGCCGGGACGCTCGCCGCGGCGGCGTACGCCTTCTCCTTGCGGAGTTCGGCGGCGAGCGAGTCCTCGTCGTTCGGGTCGAAGTCGTCGTCTTCACGCTCGGCGGCCTTGCGGGCCTGGTTCGCGCGCCGCGCGTGGACCCGATCCGCCTGCTGACGGAACTTCGGGTCACGCATCTTGAGGTCCACCAGCAGCGGGGTGGCCAGCGCGACCGAGGACAGCACGCCGACCACGGTGCCGGTGAGCTGCACCAGCGCGAGGTCCTGCAGCGTGCCGGAGCCGAGCAGGATGTACCCGACGACCAGCAGGCCGAGGATCGGCAGCATCGCGATCAGCGCGGTGTTGAACGACCGCATCAGCGTCTGGTTCAGCGCCAGGTTGGCCGCCTCGCCGAACGTGCGGCGGGTGAGCCCGAGCAGGCCGCGCGTGTTCTCGCGGACCTTGTCGAACACCACCACCGTGTCGTACAGCGAGAACCCGAGGATCGTCAGCAGACCGACCACCGTCGCCGGCGTGACCTCGAAGCCGATCAGCGAGTACACACCCGCCGTCACCACGATGTCGTGCAGCAGTGAGATCAGTGCCGCCGCGGCCATCCTGGTGTCGAAGTACAACGCCAGGAACAGCGTGACCGCCAGCAGGAACACCCCGAGCGCGATCAGCGCCTGCCGCGAGATCTCCCCGCCCCAGGACGCGCTCACCGCGCTGTCACTGATCGCCTGGACACTTGGCTGCCCGTTGGACCCGATCGGACCCAGCTTCTCGAACAGCGCTTCCTTGAGCTTGTTGACCTCGGCCGTCTCCAGCGTCTCCGAACGAAGCTGGATCGTCGAGGAGCCGCCCGTTCCGACCTTCTGCGCCTCGTCGGCGGGACGGCCCAGCGCCTCGGCGTAGACGTCCTTGGCCTGCTGCTCGGTGATCTGCCCGTTCTTGCCGTTGGCGGGCATCTGGAGCTGGGTTCCGCCTTCGAAGTCGATCCCGAAGTTGAACCCCTTGATCCCCATCGACGCGACGCAGACCAGGACAAGCGCACCGAAGAACAGGTACCAGCGCTTGCGCTTGCCGACCACGTCGAACGCGCCCGTGCCCACGTAGAGGCGGCGGAAGATGCTCTCCCGCTTGCCCGCGGTAGTGGTGTTGTCGTCGACCACGGTCACGCCTCCTTGACGTTCGGGCGGCCGGCGGCCGGACGGGCCGCCTTGCGCTCCGAGCCCACCTGCTGCACGGCACCGAGGCCGAGGTTCTTCGGGTTGGACAGGACCTTCGACTTCGACTTCGAGATCATCGCGACCAGCGGATGCGTCACGAGGTAGACCACCACGAGGTCGAGGACGGTCGACATGCCGAGGGTGAACGCGAAGCCCTTGACCTCACCGACGGCCAGCCAGTACAGGATCGCCGCGGCGAGGAAGCTGACCGCGTCCGACGCCAGAATCGTGCGCTGGGCACGGGACCAGCCGCGCGGGACCGCGGACCGGAACGTCCTGCCTTCCCGGATTTCGTCCTTTAGTCGTTCGAAGTAGATGACGAACGAGTCGGCGGTGATACCGATGGCGATGATCAGGCCCGCCACGCCGGCGAGGTCGAGGGTGTACCCGATCCACCGCCCCAGCAACACCAGCACCGCGTACACCAGCGAGAACGACAAGGCGAGCGACAGGATCGTCAGCACACCGAGCAGCCGGTAGTAGAACAAGCAGTAGATGAAGACGATCAGCAGGCCGATGCCGCCCGCGATCAGACCGGCCTGAAGCGAGGCGAGGCCCAGCGTCGCGGACACCGTCGTCGCGTCCGAGGACTCGAACGACAGCGGCAGCGAGCCGTACTTCAGCACGTCCGCCAGGTCCTTCGCCTCGGCCTGGCTGAACCGGCCGGTGATCTGGGTCTGGCCACCCAGGATCGCGGACTGGATGGTCGGCGCGGAGACGACCTGCGTGTCGAGGACGAACGCCGCCTGCTTCTGGGTGTTCTTCGAGGTGAAGTCACCCCAGATCCGGGAACCGTCGCTCTTGAAGTTCAGGTTGACGACCCACTGGGAGTTCTGGGTGTCGTAGCCCGAGGAGGCGTCGGAGATCTCCGTCCCGGGCAGGAACTCCGGCTCCAGCAGGTACTTCGCAGTGTTCTTGTCACCACAGGCGACCAGCGGCTTGTCGGTGAGGTCGTTGCCGACCAGCGGGTCCGACACCTTGGGGTCGCAGTTGAGCGCCGCGAAGGCCTTCTCGGCGGCCGCGGCCTGCTTCGCCTGGTCCGTCGAAAGCAGATCGGGGTTCTGCCGGAGGCTCCGGGCTTGCTCGATCTCCTTCTTGGTCTGCTCGTCGGAGTCGCCACCAGGCTGCTGCTGCGGCGCACCTGCGGCGCTACCGCCACCGTTGGCCGGGCTGCTCGGCGGAGCGCTCGGCGCACCCGAGGACGGCGGCGGCGCCGACGAAGGCGCGCCCGAGGCCGGCGGGGTCGACGGCTGCTGGACCGGGGTCACCGGCTGCGACGTCACGACCTTCCGGAAGCCGAGCTTCGCGGTCTTGCCCAGGGTCTTGGCCTGGTCGCCCTGCTCGCCGGGGACGGTGATGACGACGTTGCTGCCGTCGAGGACGACCTCGGTGCCACCGACGCCGATACCGTTGACCCGGCGCTCGATGATCGAGCGGGCCTGTTCGAGGGACTCTCGCGGAGGGTCGCCGCCGTCGGGATTTCGGGCGGACAGGGTGACCCTCGTGCCGCCTTGCAGATCGATGCCGAGTTTCGGCGTCGGCTTGCCGCTACCGGTGAAGAACACCAGGGCGTACAGCGCGACCACGATCAGGGCGAAGAAGGCGAGATAGCGTCCCGGGCGGAGATGCCCGGCCGGTGCGGCCACTGTGCTTCGGTCTCCTCGGACGGACTGGGTTTTCCCCAATGGACTTGGCTGTTCACTCGCCGGACGGGAGTCCGGTGGTACCGCGAACCTGCCTCGATGACGATGCCCGGTGAACGGGCACGACTATGACGACGGACACGCACGCAGCACCGAGACACTACTCGGTGCTGCGTGAGCCCGGCGTTGGCCCCGCACCTACGAAAGTCGGGTGTCGGGAATGGCCTTGGCCCCTTGTCGGCGGAGCTGAAGCGCGCCGACCGGAGGTGACCGAAAGCCTGAACCCGCCCCGGCCGAAGGCCCCGCTATCGCGGTGCCACGGCGCCCTGTCCGCGAACTGTGCGCGGGAAGGCCGACCAGCGCCGTGGCGACGTCGATCGCGGTCGCGGGTTCACCGGAATGGCCCGGCTTTACTTCTTGCCGTGCTCCAGCGGAGGAGCGATCTGCGCGCCGGTCTTCTCCTCGACGCGCTCCTCGTCCTTCGACTCGATGGCAGGCTCCTCGACGACGGCCTCGTCGTCGACGATGTCCTCGTCGGTCTCGACGACCGGCTCGACCTTCTCGCGGACGGCCTGGCGCAGCCAGGTGGTCACGACGCCGGGAGCGATCTCGAGGTCGATCGTGGTGTCGGCGGAGGCGTCGGCGACAGACGCGTAGAGACCGGAAGTGGTCATGACCCGGTCACCGGGAGCGAGGCTCGAGAGCAGCTCCTGCTGCGCTGCCGCCGCCTTCTTCTGCTTACGGGTGCCCATGACGAGAGGAATCGCCACGACGGCCATCAGGAGCAGCGGCAGCAATAACTGATTCATGATTCTCCATTTCGAGCGGACGCCGCGCGGTGCGCTGTTTTGTCCGGTTTGGCGGGGTGTGCTCTACCCGAGTGTGCCAGGTGCCAGCGGAAACTCCACCACCACCCGTCGCCACCACAGGCCTCGGACCTCGCGAACGGTCCGGTCAGTCCTGGTCGAACAGGTTCGGGCCACCCTGCTCACCACGTGTGGCGCCGGCCGGAACCGGCAGGCCGAGATGTTCCCACGCGGCCGCTGTGGCGACCCGGCCGCGAGGAGTGCGCGCGAGCATACCGGCGCGGACCAGGTAAGGCTCGCACACCTCTTCCACCGTAGTCGGTTCTTCCCCGACCGCGACGGCCAGTGTGGACACGCCGACGGGACCTCCCCCGAAAGACCGGACCAGCGCCGTCAGCACCGCGCGGTCGAGCCTGTCGAGGCCGAGTTCGTCGACGTCGTAGACCTCCAGCGCGGCACGCGCGATCTTGCGCGTGACCTTGCCGTCGGCCCGGACCTCGGCGTAGTCGCGCACCCGGCGCAGGAGCCGGTTCGCGATCCGGGGTGTGCCGCGGGACCGGCGGGCGATCTCCGCGCAGCCGTCCCGGTCGATGTCGACGTCGAGGATCGTGGCGGCGCGGCGGGCGACGAGTTCCAGTTCGCTGTCGGTGTAGAACTCCATCTGACCGGTGAAACCGAACCGGTCGCGCAGCGGACCGGTCAGCGAACCGGATCGTGTCGTGGCTCCGACCAGCGTGAACGGCGCGATCTCCAACGGGATGCTGGTGGCGCCGGGACCTTTGCCGACGACGACGTCGACCCGGAAGTCCTCCATCGCGAGGTACAGCATCTCCTCGGCGGGGCGGGCGATGCGGTGGATCTCGTCGATGAACAGGACGTCGCCGGGCGCGAGATTGGACAGCATCGCGGCCAGGTCGCCCGCGCGTTCCAGCGCCGGTCCCGAAGTGATCCGGATGGCGGCGTTGAGTTCGGCGGCGACGATCATCGCCATACTCGTCTTGCCCAGTCCCGGCGGACCGGAGAGCAGGACGTGGTCCGGCGGGACGCCGCGGCGCCGCGCGCTCTCCAGGACGAGTTCGAGCTGTTCGCGCACCCGCGGCTGGCCGACGAACTCGTCGAGCTTGCGCGGGCGCAGCGTGGTCTCGACCTCGCGTTCGCCGGTCTGTGGCAGTGCCGACAACGTCTCGTCGTCGGCCTCGAAATCCGTCACGGCCTCATAGTCCATGTGGGCGGCTACCGCTTACGCCCGAGGGTGGCCAAAGCGGCGCGCAGCACGGAGGACGTCGTGTGGCCTTCGCCCTCGCTGAGCACCTTGTCGACGGACTGCTCGGCTTGTTTGGCCGGGAAGCCGAGGCCCGCGAGCGCTTCGACGACCTCGTTCCGCAGGGCGCCGGGCGCGACGACGGCCGGGGAGCCATCGGTCGGGCCGGCGAGCGCGGTGACCTTGTCGCGGAGTTCGAGGGTGAGCCGCTCGGCGCCCTTGCGGCCGATGCCGGGCACCTGGGTGAGGACGGTGATGTTGCCTTCGACCAGCGCGGACCGCAGCTTGTCGGGGTCGAGGACGGCCAGTGTCGCGAGCGCGAGCCGCGGGCCGATTCCGGAGACCGTCTGGAGGAGTCCGAACAGTTCGCGGGCGTCGGCTTCGGCGAAGCCGAACAGTGTCAAGGAGTCCTCACGGACCACGAGCGCGGTGTGCAGCATCGCCTGTTCGCCGCGACGAAGGGTCGCGAGGGTGGCGGGGGTGGCCTGCACGGCGAAGCCCACTCCCCCGACCTCGATCACGACGTGGTCGAGACCGATGGAGAGGATTTCACCGCGTACCGAGGAGATCATCGAGCCGCTCCCTGCGTTTTGGCTGCTTTGGCCGCGGCGGCGAGCCTGGCCTTGTGGTTCTTGGCGATCTCGGCCGCCCTGGCTTCGGCTTCGGCGATCCGGACGCGCATCGGTTCGCGCCACAGGTGGCAGATGGCGAGCGCGAGCGCGTCCGCGGCGTCCGCCGGATGCGGTTTGACCTCGAGACCGAGAAGTCGCATGACCATACCGGTGACCTGGGCCTTGTCCGCGCGGCCCGAGCCCGTGACGGCGGCCTTGACCTCACTCGGCGTGTGGAAGACGACCGGCAGCCCGCGTTTGGCGGCCGCGAGCGCGACGACGCCGCCGGCCTGC
Source organism: Amycolatopsis thailandensis (assembly GCF_042723255.1). Classification (NCBI taxonomy): domain Bacteria; kingdom Bacillati; phylum Actinomycetota; class Actinomycetes; order Pseudonocardiales; family Pseudonocardiaceae; genus Amycolatopsis; species Amycolatopsis thailandensis. The sequence goes on along the minus strand of NZ_JBHXJK010000033.1, from coordinate 61,787 downwards.
GCGGTCCCCATCGCGGTGCGCACGTTGTGCTGGGCGAAGACCCGCTCCACGGCGACGGCCTCGGGCTTGTAGCGATCCATCCATCGCTCGGCGGCGTCGGAGATCCCCAGCAGGCGCACGGAAAGATCGGCGTCCGGCGGGGTCCGCACGACGTCGACGGCCACGGCGCGGACGGTGCGGCCCGTGCCGCCGTCGACCACTCCGAGCCCGCACCTGGTCAGACCGGGGTCGACCCCGAGTACCCGCACGCTTTTCCTCCGCTCCCGGCGAACATCAGTTCGAGATCCGAGGCTACCCGGAGGTGCCGCCGGGCAAGATGAGGACATGCCGAGCCCCGACGACTTCACCCTTCATCTGGGTCTTCAGCCGCTGCCCGTGGAGGGCGGCCGCTGGGCGCAGAGCTGGCGCGACGAAACCGCTTCCGCGATCTACTACCTGCTCGTCCCGCCGGAAACCTCGGCGCCGCACCGGCTGGACCGGCTGGAGATCTACGCCCACCATGGCGGCGCTCCGGTGCGGATGCTGCTGCTGCATCCGGACGGCCGGATCACGCGGCCGGTGCTGGGACCGGACGTGGCGGCCGGGCAGCGTCCGCAGGTGGGGGTGCCCGCCGGGGTCTGGCAGGCGTCGGTGAGTACCGGTGAGTGGAGCCTGGTCGGGACCGTGGTGGTTCCGCCGTATACCGACGACTGTGTGGAGTTCCGCTCCGCGGCGGCTTTGGTGGCGGAGTGGCCGGAGGCGGCCGAAGACCTGGCGCCCTGGCTCGAGTGAGCGCCCTGGTCTCGAGCGGCAAGTCCGTGAAGGCCTCCTTTACTACCTTCAGGGTAGGCAAGGAGGCCTTCACGGCCCGGACCCGCAACCAGCCGACGCCGGCTACGCCCTTGCGGTACATGAAGGCCTCCTTCCTTGCGCCTAGCGCCGTGAAGGGGGCCTTCATGTACTTGAGACAGCGCGAAGGTCGGTTTTCTCCGGCTGAGCCGAGGGAAGGAGGCCTTCACACCTTCCCCAAGTACGTGAAGGCCCCCTTCCTTGCGCTAGGCGCAATGAAGGGGGCCTTCACGTACTTCAAACGACCAGGGAGCCGCAGCGCCAAGATCTCAGGGACCGTCGACGCCTGGCGTCCAACTCTCCGGGTCGCCGGATTCGGTCAGCACCGGCTGGTACAGCGCGAAGCCCTCCGGCGCGCCCGGATGCCACGGGAAGTGCCCGTCCGGCGTGGCGACGATCAGCTGCAGCGCCGGGAAGTCCCCGTCCGGGTAGATCAGGAACGCGCTCCCGAAGTACTCGGGATAGTGCCCCTTCGCGACCCGTTCGAAGACCACCGCCGCGCCCTCGAAGAAATCGTCGTAGCGCTTGCCGACCTCGAAGATCTCGCCCGCGGCCGCACGGTCGACGTAGGCGTCGAGCAGGACCGGCCCCATCTGCCCGGGCAGCCCGATGACGACCGCTTCCGCCACGTTGTGCAGCGCCCAGGCGCACGCGGTGAAACAGAAGGGCGCGTCGTTCTCGTCGCCTTCGACCGCGATGACCGCGTTCCCTCTCGCCTGCGCCTGCGCCTCGATCCACTGGACGAGTTCGGTTTCTTCGGCGGTGAGGGCATCGGCTTCGGAGGTCGTCACGCGCGACATTGTGCCCCACGCGAGCGCCCGCACCTAGCCCCGGGACCGATTTTCCGCGGCATGGCGGGAAAAACGATCAGCCGACCTCGGCCATGACCTCGTCGGACACGTGGAATCCGACGCAGTGCGTAGACGTTCCGCACGTCGTCACGACCAACCGTCAGCCGACCTCGGCCATGACCTCGTCCGACACGTCGAAGTTCGCGTAAACGTTCTGAACGTCGTCGCAATCCTCGAGGGCGTCGATGAGCTTGAAGACCTTCTTCGCGCCTTCGACGTCCAGCGGGACGCTGACCGTCGGCAGGAAGGTGAGATCCGCGGACTCGTACTCGAAACCGGCTTCCTGCAAGGCTTTCCGGACCGGGACGAGGTCGGTGGCCTCGGAGACGATCTCGAAGTTCTCGTCGAGGTCGTTGACCTCCTCGGCTCCCGCGTCGAGGACGGCCATGAGGACGTCGTCCTCCGCGGCGTCACCCTTGGGCATGATCACGACGCCCTTGCGGTTGAACATGTAGGCGACCGAACCCGGGTCGGCGAGCGAGCCGTTGTTCCGGGTGAGCGCGGTCCGGACCTCCATGGCGGCGCGGTTCTTGTTGTCGGTGAGGCATTCGATCAGCACGGCCACACCGTTCGGGCCGTAGCCTTCGTAGGTGATGGTCTGCCAGTCGGCGCCGCCCGCTTCTTCACCGGCGCCGCGCTTGCGGGCGCGCTCGATGTTGTCCTGCGGGACCGAGTTCTTCTTGGCCTTCTGGATGGCGTCGTAGAGCGTCGGGTTGCCGTCCGGGTCGCCACCGCCGGTGCGTCCCGCCACCTCGATGTTCTTGATCAACCGGGCGAAGAGCTTGCCGCGCTTCGCGTCCAGGTTGGCCTTCTTGTGCTTCGTGGTGGCCCACTTGGAGTGGCCGCTCATCTCTCCTCCATCTACTCCTGTGCCCGCCGCTGAGCACAGAGTCTGTTTGCTTAAGCCTGCCGCACGAGGTCGACGAACAGCCTGTGCACGCGCTCGTCCCCGGTGAGTTCGGGGTGGAACGACGTGGCGAGTACCGCCCCCTGCCGGACCGCGACGATCCTAGCGGCCGCGTCCTCGGACCCCGGCATTTCGGGGACACTGGCGAGTACCTCCACCCCGTCGCCCGCCTTTTCGACCCACGGGGCGCGGATGAACACAGCGTGCACCGGGCCGCCTTCGATGCCGGTGAAGTCCAGGTCTGCCTCGAACGAGTCCACCTGCCGCCCGAACGCGTTGCGCCGGACGACGACGTCGAGGCCGCCGAGTTGCTGCTGGTCAGGCCGTCCGTCGAGGGCCTGCCGGGCGAGCAGGATCATCCCGGCGCACGAGCCGAACGCGGGCAGCCCACCCGCGATGCGTTCCCGCAGGGGTTCGAGCAGCTCGAAGGTCTCCAGAAGCCTCGACATGGTCGTCGACTCGCCGCCCGGCAGCACCAGACCGTCCACTTCGGACAGTTCGCTCGCGCGGCGGACCGGCAGCGCACGGGCACCGGCGCGCTCCACCATCGCGGCGTGCTCCCGCACGTCGCCCTGCAGTGCGAGCACGCCGACCACCGGCCGTGCCCCCGTCGCGATCGCCACCCGACCTCCCGAAAGACCTTCCCCCCAGCTTAGGCGCCCCGGGGAACGGCCAGGTCAGGGGACCCCGGCCAGCCGCAACAGGGCGGCGGTCGCTGCGGCCGCGACGACGACCAGCGCGAACGGGACCTTGCGCCAGGCCAGCACGCCGCCGACCAGGACACCCGCGGGCCGGGCGTATCCGGCGAACTCGTGCCCTTCGGTGAGCGCGGCGACGGCGACCAGCGCGGCCAGCAGGACGACGGCCGAGCGCGCCATCAGCTTCTCGGCCTTGGGCGACACGGTGAACCGCGCCTTGAGCACCGGGCCGGCGAACCGGAAGGCGAAGGTCCCGGCGGCGAGCACGCCACCGGCGATGATCAGGTCCAGCGGGTCCATCAGCGCACTCCCTCGGGTTCACGTTCGGCGGGTTCCTTCGCGGCCACTCCGGCCAGCACGCCAACCAGGGCGAGCAGCACCGGCAGGCCGGCGGGCAGGAACGGCGTCGTGGCCAGGGCGACGGCGACCCCGAGCAGCACCGGCAGCCGGGCGGCGCGGTCGCGCAGCGACGGCAGGACCAGCGCGAGCAGGACCGCCGGGAAGGCCGCGTCGAGGCCGAAGGCGTCGGTGTCGCTGATCGCGGTCCCGGCGTACGCCCCGGCGAGGACGCCGACGTTCCAGCACACGAACAGGCCGATCCCGCACACCCAGTACGCCGCCCGGCGCCGCTCTTCGTCGCGCTGGGCCAGCGCGAACGCGACCGATTCGTCGATCATCAGGTGGCTGCCGACGACCCTCGACGACCATCGCTTCCCCAGGACGTCGCCGATCGCGAAGCCGAACGGCAGATGCCGCGCGTTGGCCAGCAGTCCCGCCGCGACGGCCGCGACCGGGCTGCCGCCCGCGGCGATGATGCCGACGAACATGAACTGCGAGGCACCGGCGAAGACGAGCACCGAAAGCAGCATCGGCGCCCAGATCGGGAAGCCGGAGCCCACCGCGATCGCGCCGTAGGAGATGCCGACAATGGTGTCGGCGAGGCAGACCAACCCGATGTCACGGAGAAGATCGCGCCCCAGGACACGAGTGGTTGTTCGCCAAATCGAACGCATGGTTTCATACAATGAACGAACGCAGCCGTGTTCGTCAAGGCGAACGCAACGACCGATGGAGCGAACGCATGTCCCCGACCGCGTCCGAAGGCGCACCACTGGACGTCATCGCCACGTCCCTGCGCCGGGAACGCGCCCGCACCGGGCTTTCCCTCACCGAGGTCGCGAAACGCGCCGGCATCGCCAAATCCACGCTCTCCCAGCTGGAGTCCGGGGCCGGGAACCCGAGCGTCGAGACGATCTGGGCGCTGTGCGTCGCGCTCGACGTCCCGTTCTCGCGAGTGGTCGAACCCGAACGCCCTCGCGTGCAGGTCATCCGCTCGGGCAGCGGCCCGACGGTGTTCGCCGAACACGCCGACTACGCGTGCACGCTGCTCAGCTCCTGCCCGCCCGGGGCCCGGCGCGACGTCTACCTGATCCGCGCCGAGCCCGGGAAGCCACGGCTCTCGGATCCGCACATGAACGGCATCGTCGAGCACATGGTCCTCAGCGCCGGGCGGGCGAAGGTCGGGCCGCAGGACGACCCGGTCGAGCTGCTGCCCGGCGACTACATCTGTTACCCCGGCGACGTGCCGCACATCTTCGAGGCGCTCGAACCGGGCACGTACGGCGTCGAGATCGCGGAATACACCTGATCAGGCGGGTTCGTCGGCCTTCTCGCCGTCGACCTTCTCTTCGGTGACGTCGGCGAGTTTCCAGCCGCCCTTCCGCCGCAGCACCACGAGGTAGTACGCGATCGACAACAGGACGACGCACGCTGTGACGATCAGGCTGGGCCGTCCGACCGCCGGGTCGAGCACGTTCTGGTAGACCACGAACACCAGCACGGCCAGCGCCAGCACCGGCGCCACCGGGAACCACGGCATCCGGTACGCGGCGTGCGCGGTGGCGCCGGTGCGACGGCCGATGATCGCGCCGAGGCAGAGGGCCGCGTAGACCGCCACGATGGACGTGCTCGTCACCACGAGCAGCAGTTTCGGATCGACGAAGCAGAGCAGCGCGGCCACCAGGCCGGTGCCGACGGTGGCCACCCACGGCGTCCCGAACTTCGGGTGCACCGCGGACAGCGCCCGGTTCACCGGTGACGGCCACGCGCTGTCGCGGCCGCTGCTGAACAGCATCCGCGAGCTGATCAGCACGATCGCCAGCACCGCGTTGATGATCGCGAGCGCGATCGCCAGGCCGATGACCGTGTCGAGGGTTCCGCCGCCGAGCGAGCCGATGAAGTAGGACAGCATGTTCTCCGAGGCGAACAGCGCGTTCAGATCCGGCGCGCCGACGAGGACCGCGGTCACCGGGACGAGTTCGGCCAGCACCGTGATGCCGAGCGCCATCAGGATCGCTCGGGCGATCCCGCGAGAGGCGTCCTGCGTCTCCTCACCGAAGTACACCGCCGAGCCGTAGCCGTTGTAGGCGAAGATCGCGACCGACGTGGCGATCGCGATGGCGCCGACCGTGGCCGGGCCGCCGTCCGGGGCGACCGGATGCGCGAGCAGCTCGGTGAACGAACGCGCCGGGTTCAGCAGCCCGAGCGCGCTGACCACGACCAGCGCGAGGATCTCGATCGCCAGGAAGATCCCGGTGACCCAGGCGTTGAGCTTGATGTCGAACACCCCGACCACGGCCGCGACCACGCAGGTCACGGCGGCGATCACCGAACCCGGCACGCCAGGGAGGAGCACGCCGAGATAGGTGCCGACGCCAAGCGCGATCACCGCCACGATGAGCACCTGCGTGATGATCATCAGGCCGAGTACGGCGAAGCCGGGCAAGCGGCCGAGCGTGCGGGTGACGATCGCGTACTCGCCGCCCGCCAGCGGGAACGCCGACGCGAGCTCGGCGTAGACGAAGGCCATGAACACGCCGACGACCGCGGCGGCCACGAAGCTGTAGAAGGCGCCAGTCCCGGCTCCGGAGATCACCCCCGGCGCGATGATGAAGACCGACGAGGCGGGACTGATCGCGGAGAGCGTGATGAGCAGCGTGCCGAGGGTGCGCAGACCGCGGCGCAGGGCGGGAGTGGACACGGCCGACCTCCTACAAGGTGGGTTCCTTGAATCTCCTTCGAAGAACTGTTGAGCACGCATCAAAGGCCCTCCGCGTTGTGACGTCAAGACCTGATGGTGATCAGCCCTTGCGTTTTTCGAACAAGATTCGAAGAATGTGGGCATGGCGAGACCGAGCAAGGCACCGGAACGACGAGCCGAACTGATCGAGGTGGCCAGACGGGCCGTCCTCGACCGCGGCGTGCTGAACCTGCGGCTGCGGGACATCGCCGAGGGCGCGGGCCTGTCTTCGGGTTCGGTCCTGTACTACTTCCCCACCCTCACCGACCTGCTCCAGGAGGTGCAGCGCGAGGCGGTGGCCCGGTTCTGCTCGGCGAGGGAGCTGGCCGCCGCCACGAAGTCGAGCCCCGCCGAGCGGCTGCGGGCGATGATCCGCAGTGGGCTGCCCACCGGCCCCGCGGACGAACTCTGCGTGCTGCTCTACGAACTCGGCACGATCGCCCGGCGCGATCCCGTGTACGCCGCCCGGCACATCACGCTCTACGAGCAGCAGGTCCGGATCTACACCGGCATCCTCGAAGCGGGCGCCGCCACCGGCGAGTTCACCCTGACCGCCGACGCGGTGTCGATCGCGCGGAACCTCGTCGCGCTGGAAGACGGCTACGGCCTGCATCTCACTCAAGCCGTGCCGACGCTGGAAACCGCGACCGCCGAAGCCCTGTTGCTCTCCTACGCCCGCACAGCCACCTCGAACCCTTTGGAGGACCGTCCATGACCCGCGCCCGTGACCTGGGTATCCCGCTGCCCGGCCGGACCGGCGAGCACAACGCGCTCACCGACGTCCCCGGTGTCGAGATCGGTTTCACGACGCTCGTCGAGGGCGATTCGGTACGCACCGGTGTCACCGCCGTCCTGCCGCGCGGACGCGAGGACTTCGCCGTGCCGTGCGCCGCCGGGACGTACGCCCTCAACGGCAACGGCGAGATGACCGGCACCGCGTGGCTGGCCGAAACCGGGTCGCTGACCCTGCCGGTGCTGATCACCTCCACGCACGCCGTCGGCGCGTGCCACCGCGGCGTGATCGACTGGGTGGTGCGCGAACGGCCCGACGTCGCCGCCGAATGGCTGCTGCCGGTGGTCGCCGAAACCTGGGACGGCTACCTGAACGACAGCACCGCGCCGACCATCCACAGTGGACACGCGATCGCCGCGATCGACGCCGCGCGAAGTGAGGCACCCGCCGAGGGCTCCGTCGGCGGCGGCACCGGGATGACCTGTTACGGCTTCAACGGCGGCACCGGCACGTCCTCCCGCCGGGTGTCCTACGGAGACGACGAGTACACCGTGGGTGTGTTGGTACAAGCCAACTTCGGCTCGCGCCGCGAGCTCACCGTGGCCGGCGAGCACGTCGGCCTGGAACTCGGCGCCGACAACCCGATGGAGGAAGCGTGGTCGGCGCCCTCGGGCGCGGGATCGGTGATCGTGATCGTGGGTACCGACGCTCCCCTGCTGCCCGGCCAGTGCACGTCGCTCGCGCGCCGGGTCCCGCTCGGCCTCGCCCGCACCGGCACCACGGGCTCGCATTTCTCGGGCGACCTCTTCCTCGCGTTCAGCACGGCGAATCCGGGCGCGCTCACCAGCCGGTTCCCGCGGACGGAGGAGGCCGAGTACGAAAACCTCCGGTTCGTCCCGTGGGGCAGGCTCGACCCGTTCTTCGAAGCCGTCGTGCAGGCGACCGAAGAAGCGGTGCTCAACGCGCTGTTCGCGAACGAGGAGATGACCGGCCACCGAGGTCACCGGGTCCCCGCGCTGCCGGAGGCGCACTGGCGCGGCTGATCGCGAGGTGCCTGTCAGTACCTTCTCCGGAGTTGTTCTCGCAGGCAGCACGACAGCAGGTTTCGTCGCCCGGCGGCGCGGTCCTCAGACCCCGCCGCCGTCTCCACACTCGAACGCCCCGGAACGAGCCGCTCTAGACCGGACGTCAGTCACCGCGTTCGTTCAGCGTGGCCCTGTGCTGTGCCAGGTCACGAACCATGGTGTTCGTCAATCCCATGGAACGCGACAACGACGCCTGGTACTCGGCCGAGTTCCAGCGGGCCCGTATTCCCCGCCAGAGGCAGTGCCAGGAACAAAACGCGATGACGCGCCGCGGCGAGCCACTGATTTCCAGTCGGCGTCCGCAGGTGACGCAGCAGTTCACCTTCGTCTGCTTCTTTGCCACCGGCCGAGTATCGCCGCGCCCGCTCCATGGCGCAACGGACGTCACCCGCAGACTCTCGCTCCGCGCCCCATGGGTTAGACACTCTGTTGACGTGTAGCCAATTCCGCATCCAGCGGTGAGCCGACCGAGTTGTTTCGAATCGCGCCGTCAAGCTTGCCCGACCCGATGGAAAAGGGCAGTCGAAGATCATTTCTTACGCAACGTACGACTACTCCGCCAACCGAGTGTAATCGTTATCTCGGCATTGCGACGGCGTTCGCGGCGACAGTAGCGTGCAAAAAGCAAGCCGACGGAGAAGCGGATTGAGAAATACGAGCGCAGGGGGTTTTTGGCAATGAGCGCACCCGCTCGGCCAACCAACATAATTTGGGATGTCACCTACGCATGCCCATTGCGATGCGTCCATTGCTACTCCGAATCCGGACGACGGCCGACCCGCCAATTGAGCCACGATGAACAATTACGAATAGTGGATTCGATCATCGAGCTTCAGCCGGAAATGGTGGCATTGGCCGGTGGTGAACCCCTCGTGGTGAAGGGAATATTCGAGGTCGCGGACCGCTTGTCCCGAGCAGGCATTCACGTCGTGTGCTACACGGGCGGCTGGCCGATGAAGCCGGACATGGTCCAGGAGTTGATGCGGTGCTGCGACACGGTGACGATCAGCCTCGACGGCGCCACCGCGGAGGTGCACGACAAGATCCGCGGACGCGCCGGATCGTTCGAACGCGCCATGGAAGCCCTGCGGATGCTCGACGACGCGGTGTCCGCCGGGGGCAGGCCAGGGTTCGAATTCGGCATCGACACCGTGGTGGTACGCAGCAACTTCGACAGTCTCGAACAGATGTGCACCTCGATCGCGCCCCGCTTCCCGGCACTGAAGTCACTCGCCCTCGGCGCTGTCATCCCGGCAGGCCTGGCAAGCAGGCCAGGATTCGTGGAGCACGAACTTCTGCTCGAATCCCAGGTCGAACAGATGGGCAGCGCCGCGTGGGCCCGGCACCTGCAGTCACTGGCGCCACGGTCGGTGACCGTCACCTGCACGGACAACCTCGACTTGCAAATGAATCCGGCTCAGGGGGTCGAAAACTTCACGGCATTGCAGATCGAGCCCGATGGCGAAGTGCGGGCGATGCCGATCTACGAAGGTACCGTTGGCAGCCTCCTCGACGAGTCCGGCGAGACATTGTGGCGCCGCGCGATCGAACGCTGGAGCCACCCCTTCGTCACCGAAGCACTTTCCACTGTACGAACGGTCGAAGAATGGGCCGAAGCCACCCGGCGGATCGACTACCATTTCGGTTCGGAATCCGTACGCGCCCGCATCGACCGGCGACCGCAATTCTCCGGCACGCCCGGCTGACACCGGAATTCGACTTCCGCGTATCGCCACGCCTTCACCACCGCACAGGTTTCCCGGATCCGGCGCATCGCGCGCCCCTCTGATGTCCCTGTTCCTTCACGGAGAAGAGGAGGTGAACGACCATGGCTTACTGGCCCCCCACGAAGGTGGATTACTGGCCCCCGACGAAGGTCTCCCACTGACCCAGTCAGTGCATACGACCGAGAAGCGCGATGCTCCCGCCTACGGGTGGGAGCATCGCCACGGTCGAATGCCACTAGCATCGGGCCACAGCGTGCGGGACTCGTCGGTAATTCGATTGACGAAGATGAGCTGGGGGTTGGATGCGAGCGTATCGGCGTTTGCTCGGATTCCGCGGTGTGCCGCGGTTGGTCCTGGCGCTGATCGCGAGCCGGCTGGCCGCACCGATTCTCAATCTCGGCATGCTGCTGGCCATCGTGTCGACGCACGGCTCGTACGCGGTCGGCGGGGTTGCCTTGACCGGGTTTTCCATCGCGCTCGCGGTCTGCGTGCCCCTGTCCGGAAGGCTGGTGGACCGGTTCCACCCCCGCCCGGTGCTGCTGGGAGTGCTCGCCGTCCACGCCCTCGCCTACGCGGCGGCGGTGATCGGCATGACGCGGCAAGCCCCCGCCTGGATGCTCGTGGTCGCCGCCATCGCCTTGGGGGCGAGCACCCCGCCGTCGGCGCCGGTCATCCGGTCCACGTGGCCCGCGATCGTTCCCGCCGAACACACCCGGACCGCCTATGCCCTGGACGCGGTGCTCAACGAAGTCATGGTGGTGACCGGGACGCTGCTGGTCTCGGTACTCGTCGCGCTCGCCTCCCCCGTCGCCGCCGTGGCGGTGGCCGGGGTGTGCACGGTTCTCGGGGTATTGACCCTGCTGACGGTGCCGACGCCGCGAGCACCGGCGACGGCCGAGCCTCCCGGCGGGAAATCCCGATCCCGGCGTGCTCTCGGTCCCCTCGCCGATGGCCGCGTCCGGGTACTGCTGGGGATCACCGCCTTCGACATGCTGGCGTTCGGCTGCATCGTCGTCGGGGTGTCCGCCGCGGCCGCGTCGGGCGGGAATCCCGGCCTGTCCGGCGTACTGCTCGGCGCTTACTCGGTCGGCGCGGTGGTCAGCGCTCTCGGGTACGGCATGCGGCATCGCGAGGCCCGCCCCCGCCGCCAGCTCGTCACTTTCCACACCGCCTCCGCCGTGCTTCTCGTCGCCACCGGGGTCGCGCCCGGACTCGTCCTGGCGGGTGTGGCGCTGCTCGCCGTCGGCCTGGTCAGCGGTCCCCGCGACACGCTGCACCAGATCGTGCTCGGTGAGGTGGCTCCGCCCCGGCAGCGGACCGAGGCGTTCGCGTGGATGAGCACCTTCATGTGGGTGGGCAACGGCATCGGCACAGCCGTCGCCGGCCAGCTCGTGACCCGGAACGAGGGCGACCACACCACGACGTTCCTGGCTGCCGCGATCGCGGCGGCCACCGCCGCGGCGTGCTCGTTGCTCCTGCGCTCCACCCTCCGCATCGGCGCGACCGCGTCGCCCGCCCCGGCCGCTTCCCCGCGTTGACCCGCGGCAGGGACCACATCGTCTCGACATCCCGCTGGGAGGAACGATCCCCATGAATGGCCACCCGAGCAAACCGCGTCGGTCCGGTCGGATTCTGTCCTCGCTGGCTGCCAGCGCCGTCCTGCTCACGACGACCGCGACAGCAGCCCCGTCCGCCGCCGCGTCCGACCCTTGGTGGCTGGCGAAAGCGCTGGCCTCCGACGTGACCGGCCCCAAGGCATGGCACCACCTGAAGGCGTTTTCCGAAGCGACTCACGCTCACGGCGGCAACCGCGTCTCCGGTTCCCCGGGCTACGACGCGGCCGCCGCATACGTGACGAAGACCCTGACCGACGCCGGCTATCAGGTGCGGCGCCAGGAGTTCACTTTCCCCGACTACGAAATGGTCGCGGAGACCGCGACCGAGACGGCCCCGGTCGGCCGGGAGCTGCACCCGCTGCTGGCCTACTTCTCCGTCTCCACCACCGAAGCCGGCATCTCCGCCACCCTCGCCGAACCGGCGGGAAAGGCGACCGGATGCACGCCGGAGGACTACACCGGCCGCGATGTCACCGGCAAGATCGTGCTCGTCGACGCCGGGGGCTGCGCCACTTCCCTCAAACAGGTCGTCGCCGCCGGCGCCGGTGCGGCCGCCCTGTTGATGAACGTGAACTACACCAACCCCACCATGAACATCCGGCATCGGATCGTGCCCCCGGAACAGGCCCGAATTCCCACCGCCACCCTCACCCGGGCCGAGGCCCAGGAACTGAAAGCCGACGCCGCCAAGGGCGAAGTCTCACTTCACCTGGATCTGCGGAGCAGGCGGATCACCACCAAGGGCTACAACCTCATCGCCGACACCCCTACCGGAGACGAGGCGAACACCGTCGTCGTCGGGTCCCATCTCGACAGTGTCGACACCACGCCCGGGATGAACGACAACGCCGCGGCCGCCGCGATGCAACTGGAGATCGCGCGACAGCTCGCCCGGCACACCGGCAAGATCAAGAACCGGGTGCGGTTTGCCTGGTGGGACGCCGAGGAGAAAGGCCTCGTCGGATCCCAGTACCACGTCGATCAGCTCAGCCGCCGACAGCGGGACGGAACAAGCCTGTACCTGAACCTGGAGATGATCGGCTCACCGAACTTCGCGCGCCAGGTCTACAACGGGCAGACGCCAGGGGGCCCCGCACCGGCAGGATCGCGCCAGATCACGAAGACCATCGACGACTACTTCGCGCGACAGAACCTTCCCACGGTCGGGCTGGAACTCGACGATCGTTCGGACCATTCCCCGTTCATCAAGGCAGGCATCCCCGCCGGAGGCGTCAACGCGGGCGCGGAAACCCTCAAACCAGCGGAGTGGGTGCCCTTGTTCGGGGGAAAAGCGGGAGAAATGCTCGACCACTGCTACCACCAGTCGTGCGACACCCTCGACAACGTCAACCCGGCCATCTTCGACCAGTTCGGCCGGGCCATCGCCTGGACCACCGGCCACTACGCCGTGAAAGCCCTGGATCCCCGAGGCCGGTAACCGCGGGGCTTCCCCGCTTCGGACTGGCCCTGTCTCAGGTGCCTACGGCCGGGCGATTTCGCGTGACCGGCGGGACGGCACACGTGATCGGACGGACGGCACGCGTGATCAGACGGACGACACTCGATGGACTCGGCCATCTCCGTGTGTCGTCCGTCCGATCACACGTGTCGTCCGTCTGGACACACGTGTCGTCCACTCCGCCGCGCGAAAGTACCGGCTCGGGCAGGACCCAACTTCGCGAGGCCGTTTACCAGCCGCGCTCGGAAAGACGGTGCGGCTCGGGCACGTCGTCGACGTTGATTCCGACCATCGCTTCACCAAGACCGCGGGAAACCTTCGCGATGACGTCCGGGTCGTCGTGGAACGTCGTGGCCTTGACGATCGCCTCGGCGCGCTGCGCCGGGTTGCCGGACTTGAAGATGCCGGAGCCGACGAAGACGCCTTCGGCACCGAGCTGCATCATCATCGCGGCGTCGGCCGGGGTCGCGATACCGCCCGCGGTGAAGAGCACGACGGGGAGCTTGCCCTTCGCCGCGACCTCCTTGACGAGCTCATACGGTGCCTGAAGTTCTTTCGCCGCAACGTAAAGCTCGTCCTCAGGGAGCGACGAGAGGCGACGCAGCTCCGCGCGGATCTTGCGCATGTGCGTGGTCGCGTTCGAGACGTCGCCGGTACCGGCCTCGCCCTTCGAACGGATCATCGCCGCGCCCTCGTTGATCCGGCGCAGCGCCTCACCGAGGTTGGTCGCACCACAGACGAAGGGCACGGTGAAGGCCCACTTGTCGATGTGGTTCTCGTAGTCGGCCGGGGTCAGCACCTCGGACTCGTCGATGTAGTCGACACCGAGCGACTGGAGCAGCTGCGCCTCGACGAAGTGGCCGATGCGGGCCTTCGCCATGACGGGGATCGAGACGGCCTCGATGATGCCGTCGATCAGGTCCGGGTCGCTCATCCGGGCGACGCCGCCCTGGGCGCGGATGTCCGCGGGGACCCGCTCGAGCGCCATCACCGCGACGGCGCCGGCGTCTTCGGCGATCTTCGCCTGCTCGGCGGTGACCACGTCCATGATCACACCGCCCTTGAGCATCTCCGCCATCCCGCGCTTGACCCGGGCGGTGCCGGTGAGCGAGGTGGTGGCCGTGTTCGTGGAGTCGTCAGACACTGCTGGACCTTTCGAAAAGCGCGCGAAGTGGGATGACGCCTCCGAGGGTAGGCCGCTTTTGGACCTCTGAAGCAGGCCAGTTCGCGGCGATTTCAGCAGTCCACTGGGTGATCTGGCCCGCACCCGGCACGCGTTTCGTCCTCTGAGTGCGGTAGTTCGACGTCGAAGCACCGCACTCAGAGGACGAAATGCGCCAGGGGTCAGCGGGCCAGGCCCTGCTCGAACGCGAACAGACCGTGCGGGTCGTACTTGCGCGCTACTCGCCGCAGCCGCGGGAGGCTTTCGCCGTAGTACGCCTTCGCCCAGTCCGGCATCTCCGGGTCGATGTAGTTGACGTACGCGGCCTGCCCATACTCCCGGCCGAGTTCGTCCCGGACCCGGCCGATCACCTGCCGCGCCTTCGCCTCGCCGCCGTCCAGGCCACGGGTGATCTGGATGCTGCCCAGCGCGGACCGGTGCGGGAAGCACGACTCGTTCGACGGCACCCGCGCGATCGCGCCGCCGTACGCGTCCACGATCGAGTACAGATTCGGATCGCTCGTCAGCAACGCCGCCAGCGCGTCCGGATCGGGCACCTCGTGGGTCAGCATCCTCGACGTGGCCACGTACTCCCCGCGCTGCGCGACCGCGGCGGGGAACTGGACCTCTTCGGCGAAGGAACGCATGGTGGCGAGGTGGCCTTGTTCCTTCACCTCGCGCGTGAGCGGATCCGTGCCCACACGGCGGACGAGGTCGTCGAGCAGCGGATTCAGCTGCGCCGCGCGGCCCACGAAACAGCCGCCGCAGTTCACCGCGGTCGAGCCGAGACCCATCCCGGACCACAGTTCGTCGGGCATCGCGGGCTGCCATTCCTGCCACGCCGCGACGAGGTCGGCGAGCACGGCGGGCGGGAAGGTCAGGGCGAAGTTCGTCAGCGTGCGCGCGGCCGCGGTCTTGAAGGTGAACGACGTGACGATGCCGAAGTTGCCGCCACCGCCGCCGCGCAACGCCCACAGCAGGTCCGGTGCGGTCTCGACCGACACCAGACGCAGTTTCCCGTCCGCGCCGACGAAGCGCACGGATTCCAGGTTGTCGCAGGTCAGCCCGTACTTGCGACCCAGGACTCCGATACCACCGCCGAGGGTCAGGCCCGCGATGCCGACCTGCGGGCAGCTGCCGGCCGGAAGCGCCCGGCCCGCCGCCGCCAGTGCCTCGTACACCTGACCGAGCCGCGCTCCCGCCCCGATCGCGGCCCGGCCGCCCGGCAGGATCTCGATCGTGTCGAGCCGGGACAGATCGACGACGAGCCCTCTGTCCACTATGGAATAACCGACGTAGCTGTGCCCGCCCGAGCGGGCCGCGATCGGCACGTGGTGCCTCGCCGCGAAATCCACGGAGCGCCGGACGTCGTCCTCGTTCGCACATACCGCCACACCGGCGGGCAGCCGATGGTCGTACATCGAGAAGAACCCGAGCCGCGCTTCGTCGTAGCCGGGCTCACCGGGCCGGAACAGCGTGCCTTTCAGCTTGGCACGCAGCCGTTCCCATTCGTCCCCGCCGCCGTGCCCGGGGATCGCCGTGGCCGCCGATGCCAGCACCGGGACCGCTCCCGCCAGTCGCAACACGGTTCGCCTGTCGAGCTCCATCGCTCATCCCCCACCCTCGGATTCGGTTCGGATTCGCCTCCGGGTGTCCGCCATCGAGCATAACGGCGCGTCGACATTCGGGGGTTCCCGCGCCGGTCGCCTTGCCGCGACGGCCGTCGCGGGTGTGTGATCGAGGACACACCTGTACGCGGCATCGTGTGGTGAGGAGATCGGCATGGCCGAAAAACAGAGCAAGAACGGAGACTCCGGGGCCGCCGTCGCTGTGGCCGACCCGGCGAAAGTGCGCAACGTCGTCCTGGTCGGCCCGTCGGGATCAGGCAAGACGACACTCGCCGAGGCACTGCTCGCCGCGTCCGGCACGGTGACGCGGGCGGGTTCCGTCGTGGAAGGCACCACTGTCTGCGATCACGACCCCGCCGCGGTCCGGCAGCAGCGGTCAGTCGGCCTTTCGGTCGCGCCGGTGCTGCACCAGGACCACAAGATCAACCTCATCGACACCCCCGGATACGCCGATTTCGTCGGCGAACTGCGGGCCGGGCTCCGTGCCGCCGACGCGGCGCTGTTCGTGGTCTGCGCGGCGGAGGGCGTCGACGCGGCCACGACCGCGGTCTGGGAAGAGTGCGCGGCCGTCGGGATGCCGAGGGCGGTGGTCGTCTCCCGGCTCGACCATCACCGCGCCGACCCCGAAGGCGAGATCGCGGCCTGCCAGGCCGCCTTCGGAGCCGGCGTCCTGCCGCTGTACCTGCCCGCGCGCGACGGCCTCGTCGGGCTCATCACGCGTCGCTACTTCGACTATTCGAAGGGCTTCCCGCCCGAGGTCGGCGAGCCGGCGGAGGACGATCTCGCGCGGATGACCGAGGCCCGCAACGAACTGATCGAGGGAGTCATCGCCGAGAGCGAGGACGAGACCTTGATGGACCGGTACCTCTCCGGCGAGGAGATCCCCGAGGACACGCTGATCGCCGACCTGGAGACCGCCGTCACCCGCGGCTCCTTCCATCCGGTGATCCCGGTGTGCGCGACGACCGGTGTCGGGCTCGCCGAAGTCCTCGACGGGATAGTGCGCGCCTTCCCGTCGCCACTGGAGCACATCCCGCCGGAAGTCACCTCACCCACCGGCGAGCCACACGCCGGTCTCCGCGCCGATCCCGAGGGCCCGCTGGCGGCCGAAGTGGTCCGGACCGCGGTCGACTCCTACGTCGGCCGGGTGTCGCTGGTGCGGGTGTTCTCCGGGACGCTTCGCCCGGAGCGGCCTGTCCATGTCTCGGGTCACGGTCTGGCCGAACGCGGGCACGAGGATCACGACGCCGACGAACGGGTCGCGCATCTGTACTCGCCACTCGGCGCGAACCTGCGCGAAGTCCCGTACTGCGTCGCGGGCGACCTCTGCGCGCTCACCAAGGTCGGCTCGGCGGAAACGGGCGACACCGTCTCCTCCCCCGACGATCCGCTGATCATGAAACCGTGGACGATGCCGGAACCGCTGCTGCCGGTCGCCGTCATCGCGAAGACGCGCAGCGACGAGGACACGCTCGCGCGCAACCTCTCCCGGCTCGTCGCGGGCGATCCGACGCTGCGGCTCGACCGCAACGCCGAGACCAACCAGCTCGTGCTGTGGTGCATGGGCGAGGCGCACGCCGACGTCGTGCTGTCGCGGCTGCGCGCGGGAGGCGCCGACGTGGACACCGAGCCCGTCCGCATCAGCCTGCGCTCGACCTTCGCCGGACCGGGCCGTGGGCACGGGCGGCACGTCAAGCAGTCCGGCGGGCACGGCCAGTTCGCCGTCTGCGACATCGAGGTCAAGCCGCTGCCGAGGGGTTCGGGCTTCGAGTTCGTGGACAAGGTCGTCGGCGGTTCGGTACCGCACCAGTTCATCCCGAGCGTCGAAAAGGGAGTGCGGGCCCAGGCCCAGCGAGGGCTCGTCGACGGGCATCCGCTGATCGACATCCGGGTGACCCTCGTCGACGGCAAGGCGCACAGTGTCGACTCCTCGGACGCCGCGTTTCAGACGGCCGGTGCGCTGGCGCTGAAGGAGGCCGCCGCCGCGGGCAAGATCGCCCTGCTCGAACCACTCGAAGAAGTGGCGGTGCGGCTTCCGGACGAGCATCTGGGCACCGTGCTGGGTGACCTCTCGTCCCGGCGCGGCCGCGTGCTCGGCACCGAAGCGGACGAGGGTGGCCGGACGGTCATCCGCGCCGAGGTGCCCGCGGTGGAGCTCCTGCGCTACGCGATCGATCTGCGTTCGCTGACCTCGGGCACGGCGACCTTCACCCGCAGGCACGCCCGGTTCGAACCGATGCCGGAAGGAGCGATCGCGAACTAGAACCGCTGGTGAGGGGTAGAGCAGAAGTGGCGTGCGCCTGACGCGCTCACCTGCTGTTTCGGGTGTCGCGAAAGCCACTTTCGCGACGCCTGATGTCCCGAAAGTGGCTTTCGCGACCCATCCGAGCCTCGGCCGCCTACGAGAACTCCCGGGCCCGAGGTGAAGGGGACTTTCCGCTCGTGTGATGAGGGGAAAGTCCCCTTCACCTCACGAACCATCGCGAACTAGAACTCGAAGCCGCCCGGCCGTCCGTTCCGATCGGCGAGCAGACCGGCCAGGGTGGCGATGGCGATCTCCGGAGGGGTCCGGGACCCGATGTTCAGCCCCACCGGGCGGTGCACTCGCGCGATCTCGGGGTCCGGAACCCCGAGTGCCTCGAGCGCGGCCACATGCGGGCCGGCGTGGCGAGGGTTGCCGAGCACGCCGACCCACCGGGTCGGGTGGTCCAGCACGGCCTTCAGCACTTCGCCGAGTTCGGGCCGGTCGTGATCGGTGACGACCACGTCGACCCCCGGTCCGAGTTCCGGCACCGTCGTGACGGCCTCGAAGCCGCCCTCGACGTCCGTCGCCCGTGCGCCGTCCGGCTCGAACAACACCGGTGCGTACCCGAGGTCCTTGCCGTAGCGGAGCAGGAAGGACGCCACCGGCGTCGCGAACACCGCCACCAGAACGCGCTCACTCACGGTTCGTCCTCCTAGAGGTCGGGCTCGGCGATCTCGAAGTACTCCGGGAGCCGGGCGGTACCGGCGAGGCCGAAGTACCGGACCTTCCGGCGCCGCCGCAGATGCAGGGTGTCCCGGACGGCGTCGTTGTGCACGCGCCGCGCGATGACGACCCGGTGCTCGGCGTCGGTCAGCTCCTC
The DNA here is from genome assembly GCF_042723255.1 of Amycolatopsis thailandensis. Classification (NCBI taxonomy): domain Bacteria; kingdom Bacillati; phylum Actinomycetota; class Actinomycetes; order Pseudonocardiales; family Pseudonocardiaceae; genus Amycolatopsis; species Amycolatopsis thailandensis. The sequence continues at coordinate 42,889 of NZ_JBHXJK010000033.1, read as the reverse complement.
GGCCAGCGCCGACGGCAGGGCCGCGCGGTCGACGCGCGCCAGCCGCAGCGTCAGTTCGCTCTCCTCGGCTTCGCGATCCGGCCTCTTCGCCCGCTCGGCACGCTCCGCCAGCCCACGCAGGTCCTCGTCGCCCAGGATCACGGCGGCCGCCCTGGCGACGACGGCGCGCCGCGCGAGGGCCGCGTCGAGGGCCGCCCAGCCCGCGTCCGTGCGGACGTGCAGCCGGTCCAGCCGGTTCGCCGTCGCGAGCAGGAACAGCCCGCCCAGCACCACGATCGCGGCCGCCAGACCGCCGATCCACACCCAGGTCGTCATCGGCTGAACTCGCGTTCACCGGCGCCGACCCGACGCGGATCGGCGGCGATCGCCGTCTCATAGACCCGAAGGACCTGCGTGGTGACCACGGACCAGTCGAACATCGCGACCCGCTCCCCCGCGGCCGCCGCCAGGGAGATGCGTCGCGCGGGGTCGCCGAGCAGTTCACGCAACCCGTCGGCCAGCGCCGCCGCGTCACCGGTTTCGGTCAGCATCCCGGCCTTGCCGTCGTCGAGGACCCGGCGGAACGAGTCCAGGCCGCTCGCCAGCACCGGGGTGCCGGCCGCCATCGCCTCGGTGAGGATCATCCCGAAACTTTCGCCACCCGTGTTCGGCGCGCAGTAGACGTCGACACTGCGCAGTGCCCGTGCCTTCGTCTCGTCGTCGACCTGGCCGAGCAGTTCGATGTGCGGCGCCAGCGCCGGCCCCGCTTCGCGCCGGAGCTGATCGGCGTCGCCGCGGCCGACGACCAGCAGCCGCAGCTCCTCGAACTCCGGCAGCAGCATCCGCAGCGCCTCCAGCAGGACCCCCATCCCCTTGCGGGGCTCGGTGTACCGCCCGACGAACCCGACCGTGCCGCCCGCCCGCGGATAGCCGTCGAGCGGGAGCGCGCGGGAGAAGAAGTCGACGTCGACACCGTTGGGCACCTCGACCGCGTCACCGCCGGCGTGCTCGACCTGGACCCGGCGGGCCAGCGCCGACACGGCGATCCGCGCGGTGATCTTCTCCAGCAGCGGCCGCAGCACCGGCTGGAACGCCGCGAGGGTGCGCGAACGGGTCGTCGCGGTGTGGAAGGTCGCCACGATCGGGCCGTCCGCGACCTTCAGCGCCAACAGGGAGAGACTCGGCGCGGCGGGCTCGTGCAAGTGCAGGACGTCGAAATCGCCGTCGCGGATCCACCGCCGCACCCGGGCGTAGGACACCGGGCCGAATTGCAGGCGCGCGACCGAGCCGTTGTACGGAATGCCGAGCGCCTTCCCGGCGGGGACGACGAAATCCGGGACGTCGGAGTCTTCGTCCGCGGGCGCGAGGACCGAGACTTCGTGCCCGCGCGCGAGAAGCGCCTTCGCGAGATCGATGACGTGCCCCTGTACGCCGCCCGGTACGTCGAACGAGTACGGGCAGACGATCCCGATCTTCATGACCCGCGCCTGCGCCATCGGCTCAGCTCGCTTCGCCGAGTTCGGCCTGTTCCCCGGCTTCGAGATCGGAGAGCCAGAACTTCTGCATCATGTGCCAGTCGGCCGGATGCGCGGCGATGTCCCCGGCGAAGATGTCCGCCAGCGCCTGCGTGGCCGCCGGGACCTCGGACCGGTTCGTGACCCGGATCCGCGGATGCAGCCGGATCTGCCAGCCGTCCTCGGTGAACCAGCAGCCCGCCGGGATCAGCGCGGCACCGGTGGTGGCCGCCAGCCGGGCCGGTCCGCCCGGCATCCTGGTCTGCTCGCCGAAGAACTTGACCGGTACCCCGGAGTTCGTCAGATCCCTGTCCCCCACCAGGCAGATCGCCTTGTTCTCCCGCAACCGCTTGAGCAGCACGCGCATCGCGGAGCTGTCACCGGTCAGCGGCACGATCTCGAAACCGAGCGATTCCCGGTAGGACACGAACCGCTGATACAGCGACTCGGGTTTCAGCCGCTCCGCGACCGTGGTGAAACCGCCGAGGTAGTCCGCGAGCCAGACGCCCGCCGCGTCCCAGTTCCCGCTGTGCGGCAGCGCCATCACCGCGCCGTTGCCCTCGGCGAGGGCGGCGTCGAGGTTCTCCACCCCGGTGATCGACTGGGCGACCTTGCGGCTGACCTCCTTGTGGTCCATCGAGGGCAGCCGGAACATCTCGTGCCAATAGCGCGCGTAGGAACGCATCGCGCGGCGGGTCAGTTCGTCGAGTTCGACGCCGTCGGCCTGCGGCACGACCCGGGCCAGGTTTCTCCGCAGCTGACGTACGCCGCCTCCGTCGCGCCGCACGGCCAGATCGGCGCCGAGCCCGAAGGTCACCGCGCCCGCCGACTCCGGCAGCCAGCGCGCGAGCCTCCAGCCCGCCGCGTAGCCGAAGTCGCTGAGCCGCTGGGAGAGCCCGCTCATACCCCGCCCTCCGCGACGGGTGGCCCGGCGGCCTTGGCGGCCCTCGCCGCCTTGGCCACCGCGGCTGTCCGCTGCAGCAGGGTGATCACCGAAAGCACCGCGAGCAGCCAGAGCGTGATGTCCACGGTGTACGGAACGCCCAGACCGTGCAGTCCGGTTCCCACGAGAGCGATGATCAGGCGTTCCGCGCGTTCGACGAGCCCGCCGTCCGCCTCCAGGCCGGAGGCCTCGGCGCGGGCCTTGACGTACGAGATGACCTGCGCGAGCACCAGGCAGATCAACGCGGCGGCCGCGGCCGGTCGGTTGTCGTCGTGGACGAAGCACCACCACGCGATCGCGGCGAACAACGCGCCGTCGACCAGCCTGTCGCAGGTCGCGTCGAGGACGGCCCCGAAGGCCGTGCCGTACCCGCGGGCGCGGGCCATCGCGCCGTCGAGCAGGTCCAGCATCGCGAAGCCCCAGACGGTGAAGGTGCCCCACAGCAGCATGTCGTTGGGGAAGAACCCGAGCGCGCAGAGAACCGCCCCGGCCGTGCCGATGACGGTCATCGCGTTGGGGGTCAGACCGGCGCGCACGAGCACCTTCCCCATCGGGTCGGTGACGCGGGAAACGGAGGCGCGCGCGAAAATGTTGAGCATCGGTTCTTCAGGTGCACCTAAGCAGCAGGGTCGGGTGGCCGCCCGAAGCCTATCCACCCGCACCGACGCCCGTCGTCGTGCCCGTCCCGGACGGGCTCGAGGTCAGTCCGCTTTGGCCAGTTCGGCCGTCTCCCCGATGTCCGCGAGAGACTCTTCCCGCAGCGCCATTTCCGCCTCCGCCGCGGCGCATTTCGGCGACAGCCGCTCCAGCACGGCCGCGCTGATCTCCCCGAGCGCCTTCACCTGTTCGGGGGTCAGCGGATCGAAAAGACTCTCGCGGACGGCCTCGACGTGCCCGGGGGCGGCCTCCTCCAGCGCGGCGAATCCTTCGGGGGTGAGCACCGCCCAGGAACCACGTTTGTCGGTGGGGCAGGACTCACGGCGCACCCAGCCGTTCGCTTCGAGCCGCGCCACCGCGTGCGAGAGCCTGCTGCGCGACGCCTTGCGCGCGTCGGCGAGTTCGCTCATCCGCAGCTTGCGGCCCGGCGCTTCGGAAAGGGCGACGAGAACTTCGTAGTAGGTGTGGGGCATGCCCGCCTCGTGCTGAAGCTGGCCCTCCAGATGGGCTTGCAGCATCCGCGTGGCCGCGGAGAAGTCACGCCAGACTTTTTGCTCCTGGTCGGAGAGCCATCGAGGTTCGGACATGAGACCCATACTACCCCTGGTTGAACGCTCAACCAAACTACGCTACAGTCATTGTTGAGCGCTCAACCAGCTCAGGGTTCACCACAGACTTTTGGAGATCGACTCACATGACCACCACCGAAATCCCGGGTTACGTCGCAGGCAAGTGGACGATCGACACCGCCCACTCCGACATCGCCTACACCGTGAAGCACCTCGGCCTGGCGAAGTCCCGCGGCAACTTCACCGCCTTCACCGGCGAGGTCGTCACCGCCGACAACATCCTCGACTCCTCGGTCACCGTCGAGATCGACGCGTCGTCGGTCGCCAGCGGTGTCGACGGGCGTGACACGCACCTCAAGTCCGAGGACTTCTTCCACGTCGACGAGCACCCGGTCATCACCTTCCGCTCCACCGGCATCCGCGAGGACGGCGGCGACTACGTCATCGACGGTGAGCTCACCTGGCGTGGCAAGACCGTCCAGGTCTCGCTCGAGGCCGAGTTCAACGGCATCGGCACCAACCCGGCCAACAACGACGCCACCACCATCGGCGTCTCGGCCAGCGCCACCGTGAACCGCCGCGACTTCGGCATCGGCCCGGAGGGCAACGCCTTCCTGTCCGAGAAGGTCAAGATCGACATCGAGCTCCAGGCCGCTCTCAACGCCTGAAGCCGGCTTTCGCTTCCGGGCGCCGGTGGACCTCCGGCGCGCGCCATGAAAGGTCCTTTCCTTGCGAAATTTGCAAGGAAAGGACCTTTCATGGCGTTCGGACCGGACCGAACGTCCACGACGCGCGTGATCCGCTTCCGCCACGCTCAGGTCCGTGAAGGCCTCCTTGAGGGAACCTGAGTCCCTTAAGGAGGCCTTCACGGCCTGCCGCTAGTGAGGATTGCTGGACGACACGCGTGATCCGACGGACGGCACGCGTGACTGGATGGACGACACACCGGCGAGGCCGATCCCGGCGCGAGTCGTCCGGCTGGACACGCGAGCCGTCCACCGGTAAGTACGTGAAGGCCCCCTTCACTACGTCTAGCGCAGTGAAGGGGGCCTTCACGTACTTCAAGACCGCGGCCCGCCCCGGGGTTACCAGGCGTCCGCCAGCAGCTGCCGCGTCTCCCCCAGCAACTGCGGCAGCACCTTCGTGTGCCCGATCACCGGCATGAAGTTCGCGTCGCCACCCCAGCGCGGCACCACGTGCTGGTGCAGGTGCGCGGCGATGCCCGCGCCGGCGATCACGCCCTGGTTCATCCCGATGTTGAACCCGTGCGCCGACGACACCTCCCGGATCACCCGCATCGCGTGCTGGGTGAACTCCGCCACCTCGGTGGTCTCTTCCGCCGTCAGGTCCGTGTAGTCCGCGACATGGCGGTACGGCACGGCCATCAGGTGACCGGGGTTGTACGGGTACAGGTTCAGCACCGCGTACACGGTCTTCCCCCGCGCGAGGATCAGCGCGTCCTCGTCACTCTTCTCGGGAAGGTGACAGAACGGGCAGCCCTCGTCGGGCTTCTTCGCCCCTTGCACGTAGGCGAGCCGATGCGGGGTCCACAGCCGCTGCAACGCGTCCGGGACCCCCACACCGTCCTGTCCGACGACTTCGGGGCCATCGGAGCCCGTCACCGGAGTACCGCCTCCAAGCCCGCCACGGTCGGCGAGGAGTTCTCCCGGCGCTGGACCCAGCCGGCGATCGCCTCGACGGCGTCGGCCACCGGGACCCCGTTGATCTGGCCGCCGTCGCGGAACCGGAACGACACCGCGCCCGCCTCGACGTCCTTCGCGCCCGCCAGGAGCATGAAGGGCACCTTCTGCGTGGTGTGGGTGCGGATCTTCTTCTGCATCCGGTCGCCGCTCGCGTCGACCTCGGCGCGGATCCCCTTGGCCCGCAGCGCCTTCTCGGCCCCGCGCAGGTGCTCGACCTGGTCCTCGGTGATCGGGATGCCGACCACCTGGACCGGCGACAGCCACGCCGGGAACGCGCCCGCGTAGTGCTCGGTCAGCACGCCGAAGAACCGCTCGATCGAGCCGAACAGCGCGCGGTGGATCATCACCGGACGCTGGCGGCTGCCGTCGCCCGCGGTGTACTCCAGCTCGAACTTCTCGGGCAGCATGAAGTCCAGCTGGATGGTCGACATCTGCCAAGTGCGGCCCAGCGCGTCCTTGGCCTGCACGGAGATCTTCGGCCCGTAGAACGCCGCGCCGCCCGGGTCCGGGACGAGGTCCAGCCCGGAGTCCACGGCGGCGGTGCGGAGCACCTCGGTCGCCTCGGCCCAGACCTCTTCGGAACCGATGTACTTGTCCTCGTTCCGAGTGGACAGTTCGAGGTAGAAGTCGTCGAGTCCGTAGTCGCGCAACAGGTTCAGCACGAAGTCCAAAAGGGACTTCAGCTCACCGGGGACCTGCTCCAGGGTGCAGAAGATGTGCGCGTCGTCCTGCGTCATACCGCGCACCCGGGTCAGGCCGTGGATCACGCCGGACTTCTCGTAGCGGTACACGGAGCCGAACTCGAACATCCGCAGCGGCAGTTCCCGGTAGGAACGCCCGCGCGAGCGGAAGATCAGGTCGTGGAACGGGCAGTTCATCGGCTTGAGGTAGTAGTCCTGGCCGGGTTTGCGGACCGAACCGTCCTCGTTGTGCTCGGCGTCGAGGTGCATCGCCGGGTACATGCCGTCGCGGTACCAGTCGAGGTGCCCGGAGGTCTCGAACAGCGCGCCCTTGGTGATGTGCGGCGAGTAGACGAAGTCGTACCCGGCTTCGACGTGCCGCTGGCGCGAGTAGTTCTCCATCTCCTGCCGGATGATGCCGCCCTTGGGGTGGAACACCGGCAGCCCCGAGCCGATCTCGTCGGGGAAGGAGAACAGGTCCAGCTCGACACCGAGCTTGCGGTGATCGCGCCGCTCCGCCTCGGCGAGACGCTCCAGGTAGACGTCCTGCGCTTCGGCGGATTCCCAAGCGGTGCCGTAGATCCGCTGCAGCTGCGGGTTCTTGTCGTCACCGCGCCAGTAGGCCGCGGCGACGCGGGTGAGCTTGAACGCCGGGATGAACTTGGTGGTCGGCACGTGCGGGCCGCGGCAGAGGTCGCTCCACACGCGCTCCTTGGTGCGCGGGTCGAGGTTGTCGTAGATGGTCAGCTCGCCGCCGCCGACCTCCATCACCTCGCTGGTGTCCACATCGGACTTGATGTCGACCAGTTCGAGCTTGAACGGCTCGTCCGCCAGTTCCTTCTTGGCCTCGTCGACCGAGTCGAAGACGCGGCGGGAGAACTGCTGCGAGCCCTTCACGATCTGCTTCATGCGCTTTTCGAGCGCTTGCAGGTCTTCCGGGGTGAACGGGGTGTCGACGGCGAAGTCGTAGTAGAAGCCGTCCTTGACCGGCGGGCCGATGCCGAGCTTGGCCTGCGGGAACTGCTGTTGCACGGCCTGGGCGAGCACGTGGGCGGCCGAGTGGCGGATGACGCTGCGGCCGTCGTCGGTGTTGGCCGCGACCGCCTCCACCTCGACCTCGGACTCCGGAGCCCAGGAGAGGTCGCGGAGGTTCCCCTCGGCGTCGCGCACGACGACGATCGTGTCCGGCCCCTTCGTCGGCAGCCCGGCTTCGCGGACCGCGGTGCCCGCCGTAGTGCCCGCCGGTACCACCACGCGCGAGGCGGTTACGGCTGCTACTGACGACGGCTGGGACACGATGGGCTCCTTAGGAAAGTCGTACAACTTTGCTGTGATGTTAGTCGTCACCCACGACACGGTTCACGCGCATTACCTCAAACACCACGAAGGCCTCCTTCCCATCGGAAGAAGGCCTTCGCGTATCGAGCGGCGAGGTCAGATGGTCTCGACGACCTCGTCGAAGTCCAGCCGCGGCAGGCGGTCGAACCAGGGGTTGTCGCCCGGCTTGCCGACGTTGATCACGACGAGGGACTTCCACGCCTTGTCCGCGAAAAACTCCTTGTCGATGCCCTCGGCGTCGAAGCCGGTCATCGGGCCGGCGGCCAGCCCGGCGGCGCGGACGCCGATGATGAAGTAGCCGACCTGGAGCAGCGCGTTGAGCTTGGCGGTCTCGACGCGGCCCGCCTCCTCGGCGAACAGGTCCTTGGCGCCCGGGAAGTGCGGGAAGGTGCGCGGCAGGTTCTCGTGGAACTCGGTGTCGGCGGCCAGCACGACGGTCACCGGCGCGGTCTCGGTCTTCGCGCGGTTGCCCTCGGACATCAGCGGGGCGAGACGCTTCTTGCCCTCTTCGGTGCGGATCACCAGCGCGCGCAGCGGCTGGTTGTTCATCGACGTCGGGGCCCACTTGACCAGCTCGTAGATCGCGCGGATCTGCTCGTCGGTCACCGGCTCGTCGCTGAAGCTGTTCGCGGTGCGGGCCTCGCGGAACAACAGGTCCTGAACGTCCTGCGGGAGGTTCAAGGCTTCGGTCGGCTCAACGCTGGTGGTCATCGGTGGATCTTCCTTCCGTACGCGTCCTGTACTCGCCTTCAACCTAGTTGAGCGCTGAACTATTTCTCGCTCAACTACCTCTGCGTGTGCGCTCGATCACAAGAACGGCCGCCGTCCCGGAGGACGACGGCCGTCGAGCCGTTGCGACGGAAGGATCAGTAGGCCCCGCGCCCCTGGACCACGGCCCGGAAGGTCTTCCACAGGATCACCAGGTCGAGGGCAAGCGACCAGTCTTCGACGTAACGCAGGTCGAGGCGGATGCTCTCGGCCCAGCTGAGGTCACTGCGGCCGCTGACCTGCCAGAGCCCGGTCAGCCCCGGCTTGACCAGGAGGCGGCGGCGCGCGTCGGGGGCGTACTTCACGGTCTCCTCCGGCAAGGGCGGGCGGGGACCGACGAGCGACATGCGACCGCTCACGACGTTGAGCAACTGTGGCAGTTCGTCGAGCGAGTACCGGCGAAGCATGGAGCCGACCTTGGTGACGCGCGGGTCCTTCCGCATCTTGAACAGCGGTCCCGCACCCTCGTTCTCCGCCTGGAGGTCTTGCTTGAGCTTGTCGGCGTTGGTGACCATCGTGCGGAACTTGAGCATGGTGAAGGTGTGGCCGTCGCGGCCGACGCGGCGCTGCCGGTAGATCACCGGGCCGCGGTCGTCGAGCTTGATCGCGACCGCGATCGCCAGCAGCAGCGGGGAAACCAGGGTCAGAAGCAGCGCGGAGCCGAACCGGTCGAGCACTTCCTTGACGAAACGGCGGCCACCGGTGAACTGCGGCGCGCTGACCCGCAGCAGTGGCATGCCGAGCACACCGGAGACGTTCAACCGGGGACCGGCGACCTCCATCAGCATCGGGGCGACCACCATCTCGGCGGAGGTCCCTTCGAGGTCCCAGGCGAGCCGCTGGAGGCGTTTCGGGTTCCAGTGCTGATCGGCGGTCACGGCGACCACCCGGTAGCCGCCACGGCGGACGTGGCCCGCGAGGTCGTCGAGCTTCCCGACGACAGGGACGCCTTCCACCTCGCCGCTCCCCCGGTCCGCGCCGGCGCCGGAGTACGTGCAGACCGCTTCCACCCGCCAGCCGACGTGGGGATCGGCCTTGGTGCGGGCGATGAGATCGGCGACCGTGTCGGGGCTTCCCGCCGCGAGCACCGGCAGCAGGCATTCACCGAGCCGCCTGCGCCGGTGCAGCACCTGTCTCAGCGCGTACCGCTGCAGGAACATGAAGACCGAGATCATCGGCACGACGATGAAGACCCAGGGCTGGACGGCGAGCGCGCCGAAGAGCAGGCCGCCCAGCGCGACGAGGACCGCGGTGGCCACCAGGCCCCGGCCCAGCGTCCGGTACTCCTCCGCACCCTCGCCCAGCACCCTCGGGCTCCAGGCGCGGCAGACCGACAGCCCGAACAGGAAGGCGACGGCGGTGCCGAGGGCGTGCATGTCATGTGGATCGGATCGATCGATCAAGAAGGCGCTCATCATGATGAGCACGAAGGCCGTGAAAACGTCACTACCGACGACCCAGGCGCGGTAGCGCGATTCCCAAGCCGCGTACGGCGGCCGCGCCGACGTCGTGTCGACCGCCGCGGCATTGCCCGCACCCCTTTGCGGGGGGAGCGGGATCGACTGAAGGTCGATGTGCTGCGGCGTCCCGTTAACGGTGGACGACGGCCGCACCGACTCTTCCATCAGACCTCCCGGAGTGGGGATTCCCGAACGCCGGACCAACACGCTGAGTAAATGAGAACGATTTCGAAGAGTGATCGATTCTCAAGATCCTTCAACGGCTGATGGGGCGACACACGCCAAGGTATCGGCCGCTCTCCGGCCATCGTTACAAGGATTTCCAGCCACATCCTGCGCGAGCTTCCGGCAAATGAATGCCGCGTTGATAACAAGATGATGACGATGGGTAATAGACCGTATCCCCCGAACAACTACTCAAAGTAGTCACGAATTCGCAGCTTTCCCGGCCACCCGTGGCGCCACGCCCCCGATCGGCCGAATAGCCCCGAAAGCTCCACAGTGGACGGTTCACGGAAGTCGATCTCCCGCCGGTCCACAGTGGATTTCACGTCCTCCGGGAAGCCCGGTGCGCGAGCCGTCCTCACCGCGGGCGGATCTACCTTGTCAATCGGTCACCGGAGTGGCGTTTCGTCACATCACGTCAGCGTCACGGCGGCTCCCCCGCCGGAGCCGGACGAGTGAGGCGCTCATCCATGCCCTGCATCACTTCCACCATGGTCTGGACCTTTCACCCGGTGTTACCGTGCCGAGGATCACAGTGTCGTCTCGACGGACGGCTCATGTGACGTTTTCGCGGCGCGACGGGAGGTCCCCGGCGAATGTCCACACCGGCCTGAACGTCGGCTTCGGGGATCTTCGAACCGGCGGCGCCCCACCACCCCCGCCGCACCGGACGCATTCAGCCTCGACAGCGGACCGGCCCGCGACGGCAGAAGTACCGTCCCCACATAACCCGCGTCCGACCTGGGGATCGAATGCCTCCGGACGGCCCCCCGCCATTAGTGTCCGGGAATGAATCAAGGCCCCGGACCGATGGTCCAGGGCCTTCATCCGGTGGGCGATACTGGGATCGAACCAGTGACCTCTTCGGTGTGAACGAAGCGCTCTCCCGCTGAGCTAATCGCCCGCTCGCGGTGTTCGGCAGACTGTACCCCACGACTTTAGGGGGCCTGCAAACGGGTGGTTCCCTCCGACCACACTCCGCTCACCAGCAAATACGGAGCGAACAACCACGAGCTAGCCGGGGTTGTCCTGGCCGGGGGGCGCCTGCGACGCGTTTCGACATTCGTGCGACGGTGCTATCGCGTGACGACTAAACCGCGCAGTATGTACATGTGGACTGCCTGCAGGGCGCATGTAGGGCTGCGCGTCGCGCGGGTGATGATGGGGTGACGAAGTAGGGAGCCGGGGTCCGATGACCCCAACCGGGTGATCTGCGGCAAAACCGCGTTCCGATCGGCCGCCCGAAACGTCACATCATCGCCACTCGGTTCGACCGGGCCGGGAAGGAGACGAAGGGTAGGACGATGCGCAACGATCACGTGACGCTCCGCTCGACGGCGGTGTTCGACCTCCTGGCACCGCGGACGCCCGCGGTTCCGGTCAAGGTGGAACTGCGATACGACACACGCGACCCCTACGCGGTCGTCGCCGCCTTCCGCACCGGCCGCGCCGGCTGGGTCGAGTGGGTCTACGCGCGCGATCTCCTCGCCGACGGCCTCCTGGCCGACGCAGGCGACGGCGACGTCCGCATCCGCCCCTCCGTCGAGGACCCCGAGTCCGTCCTCATCGAACTGAACTCGCCTTCCGGGCACGCCATGTTCGAGGCGTCCGCCCAGGAGCTGGCCGACTTCCTCGACCGGACCTACGACGTCGTGCTCCCGGGCAACGAGCATCTGTGGGTCGACGTCGACGACGCCCTGACCCACCTGATCCCCAACGATCTGGCCTGATGACGGGCTTGCGAACAGCAAGTGGCACCCCGGTTGCAGGGCCGATTCCGGGGTCGGATAGTGTTCACACACACCACGGCGACGGGGTGAGGGACAAAACCGCAAGGTTCTGACCTCCAGCCCGTACCGAGGATGTGCGGATGTAGCGCAGCTGGTAGCGCATCACCTTGCCAAGGTGAGGGTCGCGGGTTCGAATCCCGTCATCCGCTCGGAAGGCCCCCTCGGGCCTGTCACGGTGGAGTGGCCGAGAGGCGAGGCAACGGCCTGCAAAGCCGTGTACACGGGTTCGAATCCCGTCTCCACCTCGCGCGATTAGCTCAGCGGGAGAGCGCTTCCCTGACACGGAAGAGGTCACTGGTTCAATCCCAGTATCGCGCACCACCTTTTGACTGGAGCCCCGCTTCTCTTCGGAGAGGCGGGGCTCCAGTCGTTCAATGGCGATGAAAAGGGCGATGGCCCTCGGAGCGGTCTCCAACTGCCCGTCACGGAACGTGGCGTGCAGGTGCGGGAACCACTCCCCCAGCTTCGTCCGCTCGCTCGGCGTGAGCGAGATCAGCGACCCGATCCACCGGGTCTCGAGCGCTTGCAGGATCTGGCGGCGCATGAGCGGCGTCACGTGGTCGTAGACCCTCGCGATCCCCTTCATCTTCTGCCCCAGCCGCGCCCGCCGGGCGACCTCGGGAATGCCGTCCTCGGCCAGCCAAGTGCTGTGACTGTGCCGTCCCTCGTGGAAGGTGAAGGTCGGCAGGATCGGTTGCACCACTTCCGCGGACCGTGTGTGTTCAGCGTCACTGCCATCCCACACCGGGCGCCAGTACCGGTTACGGAAGTTAGAACGCCGCAGAGGCGCGCCCTCGGCACTGCACAGCACGAACGGGAAGCTGTGGCTGTCGATCAGCTCTTCGTAGAAGACCGCGATACTCGGCGGCAACTCCACGCTTCGCGTACCAGCCGGGGTATTGGTCCGCCCCTTCTTCGCCCGGCCGCCCTGTCGTCTCGGTGTCACCGGGCGAGTCGGCCGCGGCCCCAGGTCGGCCATCCGCGAGGTATCGACCCGACCTCCGCCTTTGAACAGGCGTCCGCCGATCTCCTTCAACGGCTCACGGATTTGGATCGAGCGCGCCTCGCTGTCGTACTCGTGGCGCTGCTGACCGACCAACTCGCCCCACCGCGAACCGGTGTAGAAGTCGAGCAACCCGAGCACGAACCTGGCGAGCCCGAGCCCTCTCTCGTAGAGACGCATCGACGCTCTCAGTGCCTGCACCGGCGTCGCGGCGAGGTTCTCGATCTCGAACTCACCCGAGGTCACTCGGATGCCGGCGCACGGGTTCGCCGGGATCTTCCTCGCCTTGACCGCAGCACCCAAGATCGTGGAGAACAGCGAGAAGATCGACGCCACCGATGAGTCCGCGTTGTCCTCGTGCAACTCCGACAGCCACTTCTCGATCTCGACGTAGCTGTTGAAGATCCCGGCCTGCGGCCGGGACGACCACTGCGGTAGTAGATGGTTGTCCAAAAAGGACCGGTACTTGGCCGATGTCATCGGCTCCAGCCGCGGACCGACCGCGTCCATGAACTCTTCGGCGAAGACACCGAACAACATCTCCGCTTCCTGCGGGTCCAGCCACAGGTTGCGCCGGATCAGCGCCTCCTGCTCCACACCCCACGCCTCGGCCGCCTTCTCTGAGTTGAATCCGGCTCGGCTCCCCCACGTCCCATCAGGACGTTTGAACCGAGCACGCCACCCTGGCGTACTACCGCCAGTCGGTTGCGCATAGGCCATGTCGAACACACTCTCTTCCTAGGGTGACTCCCGGATCAGCCGGGACTGAACAGAACGGTCGGCGCTCACGCCGCACGCATGCCACCGCGATCCGGACGCACCTCGCTCTTCGTCAACTGCACGATCTCCGCGCCGTCCTCACGGCTGAACCGGTAGTGCTTACCGAACCGGCGATGCGGAAACACCCCGGCCGCAGCACGATCCTTCAACGTCCTCGGCGACAAGCCGGGCAACGCCCCGACGTCCTCCGCTGTCAGCAGCGCGTCGGGATCGCGGGGCGCATGTGCCCCCAATGCGCGGATCGCGCTGGCGAGCTCCCGGATCGAAGCCGCCAGCGCCGCACCGCCATCGACGGGATCCAGCGCGGAAGCGCTCACACGCGGACTGTCGTCCGTCACAACATTCACCTTCTCCAGTGATGCGGACAGCACGATTCAGCAACGGATCAGCTGATCAGACGCGGTAGCGTCGGCCGATCGCCGGCTGTACCAGCTGAAACAGCTGCCGCACAAGGCAATCCTGAGCGAATCGGACGACCTACCCGATCGCGTGAACTACCGGTCCGCTCGGATCTCCCACCGCGTTCGCCGGATCCCGTCGACACCGCGCGCCTCGCGCGGTCGCGACACAATGGACCAACCCGGCCGCGGCCGAAGGTCGGCGACCGGACGGAAACCGGCCGCGCGCAGACTCGCGCCGCTCTCACCGGCCTGCGTGTAGGTGATCAGTCGCCGAAACCCGAGTGTTCGAGCGATGCGCCACGAGACTCCGTACAGCTTGGAGTTGGCATTCCGGGCCCCGGTCGTGCAGGTGCGCGTCACCTCGACGCTCACCCCGTCATCGAGGTGACGGGCAACCGGCCTGGCAACGGATCACGGTCTGGCTGCGCACCCACGCCCCCGCCACCGCCGCCACTCTCCGGTCCCCCGCACCGGCGCCCGACATCCAGTCCGTCCAGGCCGCGTTAGGACAAGCGCTCCCAGAGGATCTTTCTCGTGTGGTGGAGCCTGGTGGACGGTGTCGATAGTGAACGCGATCTCCGCACCGCGTTCACCGTCCCTGGCAGCTACTTCCCACTGCCAGTAACACAAGTACAGAAGACCTGGGCGAGCCTGAGCGAGCACTCCGACGAGGGCTGCTGCCGACGCGGAGGACACCACCAACGCGCCGCTGGCACCGCCATCGTCGGCTTCTGCTCCGCCCTGATCCCCGTCTTCCATGCCCTCGACGGCGCAGTTCTCGCCGTCGACCTCCGTCCCGGCACCGAGCGAGCGGATGGCCCAAGCAGGCCCTCACCGCACCACCTGGACCAGCATCGGCGCCTTGCTCACCGATACAGCCCAACGCCTGGACCAACATGACAGCGCTCATGGAACCCCGTCCCGTCCCGGCGACCCCGCGACCCGCGAGGGCGTACTGATCTGGACATAAAGCCACGTGGCTTGGTTCAGAACCAGTGCGATGGAATCGATCGCGACTTCGAACCAACAGGCGATTCGCGCCGGAGAGCAACGTGATCCGCAACTGGAACTGGACGAGCTGCTGGGCTGGATCGAGCCAGTGAATACCAACCCGCACACGCGTGCGGCCGCGGAGAAACTGGCCGCGACCGGCCTCTTCACCGACGTGACCGGGGGAACCCATCGACGCCGAGAGCACGATGGTCGAGGCCATCGGAACCCCCTACCTCGCGACCGCGGCCGACTGGTTCGAAGAATCCGCCCGCGGCCGCGAGGACGGCCCCGGCACCTGGCGCCCGATTTCCGACGACGGCATAGTGGAGCTTCGCGAAACCATCGCTCTGCGGCATGCCTCAGGCTGGCGAGGATCGCGTGACATCGGTCAGGGGTCGCCGAGGGAGCTGGCTTGTGTTGGACGACGTGGACCGGTTGAAGGCCTTGCTGGGTGCTCCGGAATTCGCGCCATCGCCTGTGCTGTGGAGCAATGTCGAAGCCGAACTCGGGCTGGCACTCCCGCAGGACTACAAGGCCTTCTGCGACTACTACCCGGCCATGGAACTCGACGACTTCCTGTACCTGACCCACCCCACCGCGCACGACAAGAACGACAACTTCCTCAGCGACGCCGTCATCCAAGGAGCCGCACTCGGCGAACTGGTCGAGGAGGACCCACACCAGTTCGCCTACGGCTCCTACCCCGCCCTGGGCGGGCTGCTGGCGTGGGGCGTCAACGCCTTTGGACAGAACCTCTACTGGGCCACCGAAGGAAAACCCAACGACTGGAAGGTCGTCACCGGAGACCTGGTCGACTACCACTTCGTCTACGACGGAAACTTCAGCTCGTTCCTGCTCGAAACCCTCGAAGGAACCATCCAGAACCCGATCCTCGGACACTACAACAACCGCCTGCAAAAGATCGTCTTCAAAAAATGAGGCCACCTCGTGGCAGGCTCCACTCACCACAATCGACAGACTTTTCAGATTAAGTACATGGCACACAAGCACCGTCTTCGCGAGCGGCGTCCGCACAGGGGTACCGAACCGGAACAGCAGTCTGGCCAGCCGCCTTCCCGCCTGGATCAAGTCGTAAAAGAACCGTGACGACGTCTTGCGCGCCTTGAGCCGGATGCGCGCGTCCTGGCCCGCCGGGGAACGTCAGCCGGCCTCGCGTAGCTGCGCGGCTGCCTGCGCCGCCAAGGGCGGCGCAGGCAGCAATGACCTGAAAGGGTGCTTCGGGCGGAGGGCAACGGCGTCACGCGGCCATACCGTGGGCGCCCGCGAGATCTCATCCAGGACGGGCGTCGTTCACAGAAGCCGGAGTACGGTAGCGGCGAACTGGTGAAGAGGTTGCACGAGGTCGAGGTGATCGCCGCCCTCGCCCCGGCACAACAGCTTCGGGGTCGGCCAGGGCGACGGGATCGCCGAAGCAGTACCACGAGGGACCAGCGTCAGGACCCGGCCCTGCAGGTGGATGTCCAGGGCGACGGGGTAGGGGGTTTCAAGGATCCGATCATCGGCAAGCCACAGTGCGACCGTCCCGGCAGGGACGCGGCCACCTGCGAATGGACCCGCATGCTCCGGGTGACCGCTCGTGAATCCGGCCCGCTCGCAATCGTCACCGTGTAACTTTGCATCGCACGCCGATGAGATCCGGGGGCTGGTTGTGGCGGTTCGGTACGGGATCCTGTCCATCACACTCGGCCTGGTTCTGTTGGCCTCGACGTCCGGTTCAGGTCCGGGACTGGTTGGGGTCGGCCTGTGGTGGTGTGGTGCGCTTTTGCTCGTTCATTCTCTTCTCGGCACGGGTCGTGCCGCGCGGATACTGTGGGCGGGCGGAGTGGCCGCAGCAGCGGTGGCGTACGCGGCGGGCTGGACGGTGTACGTGACCGGCGGGCTCGGCGGGCTGATCGCCCTGGTGCTGACCGCGCCACTCGGCTTCTACGCGTTGATCCGCTCACCTCGGCCAGGCAAACGAGCGACGGCGGTCAAAGCCAACGACGACAACATGCGGCTGGCGTTGTCGTACTGGGCCTCGGCCCGCGACAAACGGGCGGCCGGCCACCATCTGCGCGCGGGCCTCGCCTACCAGACAGGCATCAACCATCTGCTGACTCACGTCAGCGCCGCCCGGCTGGCGACGGGAGCGGCATCGCGGGACGACCTCGTAGCCGCCTATCACGCCATAGGCGCGATGGGCGCGGAAGGCATTCCCCTGATGGAACAAGCGAACGCGTCGACGGCACTGCGGTTTCACGGCAGGATCGTCCTCGCCGCAGCGCACCTCGCGGACCCGACCGGAGGGCGCCCGGATCTGATCACTGAAGCGTTGGCCGCCGACAGCTCGGCGCGACCCGACTTGAACGGCGACGGCCAGCTCACCGCCGCGACGCGGATCGCCGGCGCGGCCGAGGCACGTCTGCTCCTGGCGCGGCTCATGGCGCAACGACCCGATCTCCGCTGGGAGGCGAAGCCTGCTTGGCTGGTCGGTAGCGGTGCCCCGGAGCCGTTCACACGCGAGCGTGCTCGGTTCCGGCAGGCCATGCTGCCGAGCTGCTCCAGCCTCGCCCCCGCCGAGGAATCGGTGAGACTCGCCACGGAAAGCGTCCTCATCTACAGCGAACTGAGCCGGTCAGTACCCACCCACGCCACCGACCTGTCCCGAGCCGAGAAGGTCTTGGACGCCATTCGGAACCGGAAGAGCTCCGCGTGAGAGATCCTCACGTCGAATGACGACACGACGAAAGAACCCCGTACTGGGAGACTATGTCGAACCGCTGAGCGAAGTCTGATTCTTCAAGCAGGGGAAGGAAACGGAACCAGCCGTCCCACCCACCTCGCACAGTCATCAGAAACCACCACCGCCGATCTCCGCACCTGATCACCCGCGCCGCCGCCCCGCCCGACCAGCGTGCTGCCGACACCTGCCAGCACTGCCACCTCGGAACTGGTCCTCGCCAGGCAACGCGGGGAATGGCTCCCCCGAGCGGATTGCCCACTGGACAGCCCACTGGCCCGTGTACGACCACGGCGGGCACAGCCAGAAACGACCAAAAGATCCCAACTAGACCTTCACGACGATCGGCACCACGCCTCGCAACTGCCGCACTATGGTCACACGCTCCCTCGTCCACGTGAGACCAGCCCACGCTACGTGACTGTTGATGGGACCTCCGGCGACGTAGCCGTGGTCGTTCGCGGACCCCCTTTTCGGGATCCACCGAAGGTCGGGATCGCCCGGTCGTGGTGGCCACCGGGCCGTTCCAGAAACCGGCGATCCCCGCCTGCGCAACCGGTTTCGCGTCCCGTTGCGGTGCGCCGGTTGCAGATTCGCTTCTCCGTGGCAAAGGTGGTTCCGGGGCCCAGCGAACCGACCGGCTATGTTGCCGGTATGAGGGCAGTGGACTGGGACGAGGTACGGGATCGAACCGTCGCGCTGTACGCACGGCCTGGGTTCGGTCGCCGACATCTCCCGGACGTCTTGAGCGAGACCCAGGTACACCAGGCCGAAAAGCACTTCGGCATCGAGTTCCCCGAGGATTACCGCCAGTACCTGGTGCGAGTCAGCGCGGGCGGCCAGGTACGGCAGTTGCGGTCCGATGGTTCGTGCTGGGACTGGGACGGCGCCCGATACAAGGACCACGACACGCTTCATGTCCCCTTTCCGGCACCTGACAGTGCATCGGTCGCTGAGGACGTGCTCGACGACGATCGGGTCCCTGGGGCTGTCTTCCTGCAGGACGACGGCTGCGGCTACTACACGCTGCTCGTGGTCAGCGGGCCCATGCGCGGAACCATGTGGTTCGACGGCCGTGCGGCGTCCGACCGCCTGCACCCGCTGCTCAACGATGACCGTCGAGCAGCAACGTTCACGGAGTGGTATCTGGACTGGCTCACCCACGAGGAGGCATTGACTACTCCTCAACAGCGCCGCGCAGCCTTCCAGCGCTGGGACGCTGGCTTGGACAAACCGATCTGGTACCGCTGGTTCGGCGCTTAGAGACACCTGATCGCTATTTCACCAGCTCACCTCGCCCAAGCCCGCATCGCCGCCAACTCCGAGCAGTTCGCTGGCGCGTATCCCTGCCGCTCCTACAGGTGCCCGCATCCGCTTGATCACTCGAGATCATCCGCCCGGATCGCTCGAAGTCCCCTCTGCGCGTCGCAGCCGATGTTCAGGCCCCACCACCTCGCCCCGGCGCCTGGAATCTCGCCCAGCGGCCGACGAGGACATCGACAAAAATCGCGAACACCATCGACCGGGAGGCCCGCGCATGGCACTGACCACTCTCGCCGCCGAGACCCGGATGTGCTGGGATCCGAGCAGACCCCATTGACAAAAAGCGCCGTCCCCGCCACCTGAGAATCGAATCCACTGGATCGTGGAGCCGGATGGTCAGTCACAGCCGTCGTTCGCAGTGAGCTGGCGAGCCGCGGTGGCCCAGCATCATCGGCATGGCGGGCCAGCGCAGGTGAACACCGCCGATGCCCTGGCAAGCAGGACAGCCAGTCAGCCCTGGCAGGAATCGTATCGACGCCGTCATGTACCGCGCCTTGGCAATTGCTGAAGCATATTCGCCAGCCTCAAGCGCGGCTACAGGCCGGGAGTCGGGAACTGGCAGCATGCGGCCGATTGTCCCGACCCGCCCAAGCCGGACGGCATGGAAATCTAGGCGGATGGCGACAAGCAGTCGACGGCCCAGTGCAGTTGACTCCCGAGCACTGCCCACTCCAGCGTCGACGTGGGCGTCACCAGCCGGATCACATCAGTATCCGGACTCACGGAGAGCGCCTCGCGGACAGTGGGACTACGGTGTTCGCTCACCTCGATGTCAGCGACCTGGATCTCCACCGCGCGCCTTCGCAGGAACCGCAACCCGCCGGTGAACCGAACGAAACGGATCCGCCCGGGAGACAGCGTGGCCTCACCTGCCCACCACTTTCCGCTCAGGCCGACGTGCTCACCGTCGACGACCCGGACGCTGCACTCGAGTCTGCTGACGCGCTGCAGACGCCCGGCGCGGCGGCGCTGCATCACCACACCGATTCCGAAGGCGACAAGTCCACTGACGAGCCCGATGAGAAGGATGCGGGCGAGATCGGACAACGCGGTCCCCTTCCGGTGATTCCCACACTCGGCGACGCGGCCGACTTCGGAGCGGTTGAGCACGCATGGTCATTACACCAGCACGTCTGGATCTACCGAGCACGACGCCCGCCATAGCGCCCGCCCCCCGTGCACGTCGACGTGCTCACCGACGCTGAAGCGCACTCCCTGCTCGCCTCTGCGCTCGAAAACGCTCACGCTCGCGTCACCACCTCCGAACCGTCGGTGTCCTACGGTCACCCGCGGTCTGGCAAGGGCCCGGTTCAGTGGCCAAACTTCCGCTGCCCGACGGTTTCGCCGTGGGGAGGGCCTACGCGATCAGCGAGGCCGGCGCGACGACGACCGATACCTGCTGATCACCGAGTTTTCCGACCGTCCCTGCGTGATGTGACCGCACGGTTTCGAAGCTTGCCTCGTTCGACCAGTCCCCTCCAGCCGCGGACGGCACCCGCTCCAGGAACCCAGTGCGCGGCAACCGCATGGGCCCGGTCATCACACGGTCGCGGACGGCGGGACCACCGCGCGTACGCGGCTGATATGGACCCTGCCAGGCAGGCTGCTGAACCGGCAGGAGAACCGTGTCGATCACGGCGCGCCGCGCCGCACGCCGTTCACCGGCCGGCCGGATGCCTTTCCACTTCGAGATGCGGCTCGGGATCGTTCTGGTATCGCGTCACGACGAAAAGGTGTTCCTTGTCCGCCGACCAGGCCAATCCCCTCGGTTGCACGGTTTCACCGCTGTCGAGCGCGACCGTGTCGACGGGGGTCGTGCCACCCACCTCATACACGAGAACGTCATTCGGGTCCGTGGTCAGTGCGCCGACGGCGAGATGGCGGTCGTCGGGAGACAGCGCGGCCGCGACCGGGCGCGGCCGGGCCGCATACGCGCCTCGCCGGGCCAAGTCCGCGGACGCGAACGCCTCCGCCCGGTCACGGCCGCCCGCCGCGCTGTAGAGAGTCGTCCCGTCGGTGGTCACGTCGACGTCGTACAGGCCGGCACCGACGACGTCCCCCGTGGCACCGACGGTCAAGCCGCCACCGTCCACGCTGTACACCTGCACCAGGGACTGGCTGAGGGACAGCTGTCCGGCCACCAGCGGGCCGTTCGCCCCGCCGCCGGAACTCACCAGGGGCGCGCGCTGGTATCGCACGTCTTTCTGCTGGTCGCCGGAAACCGGCTGAGCCGCCGCGGGGTCCAGTTTCCCGATCTTGCCCGACCAGGTTCCGTCGACGCAGCCGTAGCCGAACCAGACGAGGTCGCTGGTCCGCGCCAGATGTGTCGGGCAGGTGCCCGCCCCCGTCGCGTAGCGCGCGGTCTCGGTCAGGGTCGCGGTGTCGATCACCGAGATCGCGTCGCCCGCGGACAACGCCGCGTACAGTCTGGTCCCGTCCGCGCTCAGCACCAGCCCGTCGGCACCGAGCTGGTTCGGAATCGTCCGGCGTACCCGGCCGGAGAAGTCGGTGACGACGATGCCGTTTCCGGCGCCACCGCCGGAAACGAAGACCCGCTCGTGCGCGTCGTCCACCACGATGTCCCCGAACCCCGGCAGCGGCAGCTCCTGCCCCGCCGAGGCAGCGGGTGCCACGAGAGCGGAAGCCGCCATGGCCACCACCGCACCCAACCCCGCCAGCACACTTCGTCTCATCGCCATGCCCTCCCTCGATGCCCTCGACGAGACCCGCGGGCTTCGTCGAGGGTTCCGTTCTGTGTCCCCGATTTCCTCAGATCTTGCGGTCGGTCTCCCGGAACTCGGTGGCCCGGCGGTCGCCGTAGCTCCCGTCCGCGGAATCCCACAACGCGGTGAAACACAAGCGCGACAGGCCGGCTTCGGCGATTTCGCCGACCAGTGTGTCGGTGAAAAGCACAGTTCCGTTCGACTGTTCCGGCACCACGAACGCCCCGAGCCCGTCGACCTTGTCCGCGTCGAACACATACGAGCGGATGCGCTTCACCCGGCCGCTGCTGCGGAAGTGGTCGAGTTCGGACTTCTCGGTGTCGAGTGCGTCCACGACGGTCGTGCAGTTGAACACCGCCACCTGGAGGTCGTCGCCTTCGAGAGGCAGCACCTCCCCGTACGGTTCGAGCAGCGGACCGATCTTCTCGATCGCTTCGTCCCTCAGCACCAGCCGATCCGAGCCGCTCCAAGGGAAATGCGTGTACTTGTCGCTCGGTTCGTCACCACGGGTGTCCTCGGTGACCAGCTCCATTTCCACCGGTTCCCAGGAGGATTTCCTCGGTGTCCCGTCGAAACGCAGCTTCCCGAGATCGTCGGGATCCGCGGGGTTGATCCAGTGATACCCGTCGAGCGGGTCGCTCCGGTACACGCGCACGTCATCCGCCCTTCTTCGGGAATTGCATCCCGGAGTTCAGCGCTTCCTTGATGTCCGCGAGGATATCGAACACCTCTTCCTTGGACCGTGCGGCTTTCAGCTCGTCGGTGATGTAGTCGTAATAGCTCTGCCGGAACGTCTGGTTGTGCGGTGTCCTCGACGATCCCAGCGCAGCCGCCGACTTCGCGTTGTGCGGCAGGTTGATCCCGTTCTCGGCGCTGTTGATCCCGATTCCGGCGTCGTCGAGGATCTTGCGGGCATCGGCCGCCTTCGGCGACGCGTGCGGCACGATGTGATGCGATTGCTCGCCCGTGCGCCGGAACTCGCCCTGCTTCTCCATCGCCCGGTTGAGCTTGCAACTCTCCCCCGCGTTGTGCACCAGTACGTCTTCGCCACCGACGGAGACGTAGTAGGTGTGCACGTCCTCCACCGTGAGGTTGCGGACCTTCTGCCACTGGGTCCACGCCTTCGTCGAAAGCACGCTGAGCCGCTTGCCGTCGTCGGCGCGGACCTGGTCGCCGGCGCGCAGGTCCTTGGCGTAGACCCACCGTCCCTGCTGGTCCGCCCAGAACGGGTGCTCGCCGGTGGCGATGACGATCCCGGTGGAGTCGCCGAGGTCGCCGTCGGTGTCGACCGTGACCTCGACGAGGTCCTTCGTGCCTTCGCCGTCGATCACCGCGGTCACCGGCCGGGTCAGCGTGTCACCGGTTTCCGGGTCCGTGGTCAGTACCTCGTCCCCGACCTGGACGTCCTCGATGGGTTTCTTGCCGCCGTCGGCCATCATCACCGTGGTGCCGGGCACGAAGCTGTTGCAGCCCGCGCCTTTCGAGGCTCCGCCACCGGATCCCTTGGCCGCGCTGCTGCCGCCTCCGTTGGCGGCCTTTCCGCCGCCGGAGCCGCCGCCGGACGACTTCTTCCCGGTCGAGGCCGTCCCGCCTGCCTTGCCGCCGCCCGCGCCGGATGGTTTCCCACCGCTGCCGTTGCCCGCTTTCGGCGCGGGTTTCGGTGCCGGAGCCGTCTTGGCGCCGTTGGCGCCCGCGTCGGCCGCCTTGCTCGCGGTCTTCGCCGCCGTCTGCCCGGCGTCGGCCGCCTTGGTCGCGCCCTGCACGGCCTCGGCGCCTTTGACCGCGTACTTGCCGGCCTTCACCGCCGTGGCGCCCCAACCCGCGAACGGGATCGCCGAGGCCGCCGACAGCGCCGCGTTGGCGGCGTCGCCCTCCGCCGCGTACCAGGCCGCGTTGGCCAGGTCCGCGGCCTCGCCGACCACGGGAATGACCCCGGCGACGTCCAGCGCGGCGTGCCCGATGTCCTTCGCGTTGTCCTTGACCCAGTCCACCGCGTCGTCGAACCAGCCGTGGCCGTCGATCTCGACCTGGGACAGCGGGTTGCCGGCACCGAAGGTGTACCGGTTGTTGGTCCACGGGTCGGCCGACATCGACAGATCGGCGAGCGCGCCGTTGTAGAGGTCGAGGGTGAGGAACCGGTTCAGCCCCGGGGAGTAGTCCCGGAAGCCCATGTCGTAGGTGCCGGTCGACTTGTCGTGCCGGGCGGTGTTGAACCGGTAGGAGTTCTCCTCCTGCTTGTCCGGGTTCGCCTGGTCCGGCTTGTCCTCACCGGAGAACTGCTTTTCGTCATCCTTGCCGTAGGCGGAATAGCCGTAGGTGGACTTCGTGTCCCCCTGCGCGTCGGTGACCTGCTCGACATCGGAGTGCGGGGTGAACCCGTAGACCGACTCCTCTTCGGTCCCGTCGTCCTTGAACTTGACCTGCGCCAGCAACTCGCCGTCGGCCCCGTACTGGTAGGCCTTGCGCAGCTTCCCGTTCTCGTCCTCGGTCAGCACCTGGTCGGACAGGCCGAGGTGGTGGAACGCGGTGGTCTTGTCCCCCACCTTCTTCGTCTGCTGCCGGTCGAGCGGATCGTAGGTGTAGGTGGTGGTCTTCTTGCCGCCACCGTCGTCCTTGACATGTTCGGTCTTGCGATCGAACCCGTCGTAGGTGTACTTCTCCAGTTCCTTGCCCGACTGGGTGATCCGGCTCAGCTTGCCGAAGGCGTCGTAGTCGTAGACCGCCTTCTGCCCGTCGGTGGTCGACGACATCAGCCGGTTGCGCTGGTAGTCGAAGGTCGTGCGTTTGCCCGCGACCTCCTGTTCCCACACGTTGCCGTTGTCGTCGTTCTTGTAGGTCTCCTTGCGTTCCCCGTCGCCGCCCTTCTTGGTGACCTCGCGAACGCGGTCCCGGGGGTCGTAGCGGTAGTCGGCGTCGGTGTCGATCGTCTTGCCGTGATCGTCGGCGTTCTGGATACGCCCCTTGTCCTTGACCCGGTTGGAGTTGGAGTCGTACTCGAGGTTGTGTTCGGTGACGATCGGACCGTTGTCCTTCTTGCGCTCCACCTGGGACCGCAGCAGGCCGTCCAGGTAGTAGGTGAAGCTGACGACGTTGCCGTTGCTCTTCACCTGCCGGTCGACGTGCCCGCGTTTGGTGTAGCCGAACGTGGTGACCTTGCCCGGATCGGCCTCGTCACGCTTGTTCGTCGTCTTCTCGACCTGGTCGAGCGGGTTGTAGTCGTAGGTCGCGATCTTGTCGCCGAACTTCGCCGACTTGAGGTTGTCGTTCTCGTCGTAGGTGTAGGCCGTGCTGTGCTCGACCTTCCCGCCTTTCAGCTCCTCGACCAGGTCCGCCAGGTTCACCGCGTCGTAGCGGACGCGGTAGGTGTCGATCGGGGTGCCCGAGGAGGAGTCGGTCAGTTCGACCAGGTTGTCGTTGGCGTCGTAGCGGTGCGCGAAGGTCTTCTTCTCCGCGTCCACGTCGGCGCTGTTGTCTCGTGCCAGTTGCACCGCGTCGGCGGCGACCGAGCCGTTCGCCTGGCCGGACAGCGTCACGTTGCGCACCTGTCCCGCCGACATCGGGTACTTGCCGAGACTGACCCATTCACCCGCCCGGGTGGTCTGATCCACCCGAACCGTGGAGGCGCCTTTGTCGTGCTCGACGGTGTACGCGGCGTCGGTGGCGGTGCCCCGCGGGTATCGCACGAGGACTTCGTAACTGCCGTCGGTAGGAACCGGGGCCGTCCAGGTGAAGGAGGAGCCGGCGGCCCGGCCGTCCGTCGCGCGGTACCGCGTGCCCTGGAATCCCTTGTCCGAGTCGGCGGTGCCCCAGTCACCGGTCGTGCGGGTGCGGTCCGGATTGGCGTTGTCGACCACGACGACGTTGCGCCCGACCGGGACCCCTTCGTCCGAACGGGTCTTCAGCTTGCCGTCCGGGTAGTACTCCCAGGTCTGTACCCGGTTGGCGCCGCCACCCGCACTGGTCAGCGTCCGGTTCGCCTGTTGCCCGGTCGGCGTGTAGTCGTAGCTCGTCCTGATGTCCCACTGGTCGGCCGAGTTCCGCAACCAGCCGTTGTCGTAGTAGGTCATTTTCGTGACATTGCGGACCTGTTCGCCGTGTGACGGCGGCGCGCTGATCTCCTTGACCTTGCCGACCTCGTCGTAGGTGGTGATCGTGCCGACCTGCGTCCGGTGCTCGGAGTCGGCCGGGTCGTAGGGCAGGATCTCCTCACGAACCCGGTTCAGCTCGTCGTAGACGGTCTCGGAGACGAAGTCGTCGGCCACCGCCGGGGTGTCCACACCGCGGGGGTTGACCGTCCTGGTCAGGTTGCCCACCTGGTCGTATTCGTACCGGGTGGTGAAGTACCTCAGGCCGTTGTCGTTGCTGTGCGGGGAACGGACCTCGGTCTGCATCGCCCGCTCGTCGAGAGTGATGAGGGTCTTCTGCCCCTCCTCGTCGGTGCTGGCCACGACGTTGCCGTCCCGGTCGTAGTCGGTCTTCACCGCGTTGCCGTTCGCGTCGAACGTCTCCACCACCTGGTGGTTGAGGTCGAAGCGGTACTTGGTGGTGTAGTCGCCGGGGTCGGGTGTCTTGTTCTTGCGGGCGTCGGCGTGGGTCACGAGGTTGCCCACGTCGTCGTAGCGAGCCGTGATCTGCTCGCCCTTCACGTTGCTCGCGCGCAGGAGCTGGTTCACCTCGTCGTAGACGAAGGTGTAGGTGAAGTCACCGGGGTCGTTCGCCGTGAGGACGCCCTTGGGCTCGGTCTGCTTGATCAGGTTGCCGACGGGGTCGTAGCCGTAGGTGGTGATCTTGTCCGGCCCGTCGGGGGTGTCCTTCGGCGCGTGTTCGGCGACGCGCCGGTCCATCGCGTCGTAGGTGGTGCGGCTGACCGCGCCGTTGGCCGCCGTGCTGGTCACCACGTTGTCGTTGCGGTCGTAGCGCGGGCCGGGGGTGACGATGTAGGAGCCCGCGGCCTGATCCTTCGGCTCCTTGGTGTCGAGTGGCCGTTTGAACACGTCGTAGGTGTACGTGCTGGTCTTGCCGCGCGCGTCGGTGACCGCGACGACGTTGCCGATCTGGTCGTAGCGGTAGAGCGTCGCGCACCCCAGCGGATCGGTGATGACCCTGGGATAGCCGTTGGGGTCGTAGTCGCCGTAGGTCGTGGTGTGACCGTTGGCGTCGACCTGGTCGACGAGGTGCCCGAAGCCGTCGTAGGAGTAGCGCGTCGTGTAGTCGCCCTGCTGGGCCGTCGCGGTGCCTTTCGGATCCGTGACCGCGACGAGGTTCGCCTTGTCGTCGTAGACGAACGTCCACTTGCGACCTTCGGGGGTGGTTTTGTCCGTCAGTTCGGCGACGTGACCGCCGAGGCCGGTGCGGTAGCCGAGCCTCGTGGCGGGTGTGCCGGCGCGGGTGGCCTCGGCGTCCTTGATCTCCAGCGGATAGCCGGTCTTCTGGTCGTAGACCCAGCTCTGCGTCGCGCCGTTGTTCTCCACCATCCTGATGACGTTGTTGTCCTCGTCCCAGTGCAGGTCGGTTTTCTCGTTCTTGGCGTTGACTATCCGTTCGGGACGGCCGTAACCGTCGAGCGTCGTCTTGCTGGTGTGCCCGTTCCCGTCGGTGACCGAGGACTCGACCTTCGACCCGGTGGCCCCGTCGGGATCGGTGTAGTCGAAGGTCATCGCGGCGGGGCCGCGATCGGTGACCGTGCGCACGTTCCACTTCCGCCGTGTGTCGCCCGCGTCGGTGAAGTAGTCGATCCGGGTGCTGTGGCCGTTCGGGTCGACCACCGAAGCCGGTTTGACGTTGTTCTCGTCGTAGAAGAACGTGAACGGTTTGGCGTCGGCGGTGCCCGCGCCGTCGACGACCTCGCCGAGCGCCCCGCGGTCGGTGTAGGTGAACGTCACGGCCCGCCCGGAGACGTCGGTGACCGACTTCAGCTTGTCGATGATGAACAGGTTGTCCAGATTGGTCCCGGTCAGCTTCTTGCCGCCCAGGATGTAGGCGAACACGTCGCCGCGCTGGTAGTAGTCCAGGGTGAGGGTGCGGCGCCCGGTGGCGTCGGTCACGTGCTTGAGCACGCCGGTGTTGCGGTTGCCCAGCAGCGCTCGTTCGTAGGTGAACGACATGGTGTTGCCGTTCTTGTCCACTGTGGACGTGTGATAGCCCTGGGAATCGAAGAAGAACTCGGTGCGTTCGGGGGTGGTGAACACCCAGCGGCGCTCGTCGGCGCCGCCGGGGAGGTAGCGCAGGTACAGGTGGACCCCCGCGGGGCTGTCATAGGTCCACTTCGCCGAATCGGCCGAGTCGTTCTTGTTCAACTCGAAGACGTGACTGGTCCCGTCACCGTCCACCAGGGTCACCGTGGACGGCCAGCCGAGCAGCCCGGGCAGCAGCCCGCCGAACTCCAGTGGTGTGCCCAGCCGGTTCAGCGTCGACGCGGTGACCGACCAGCCGCTGCCCGCGTAGGAGTCCGAAGTGTCCGCGCTGTTGCTGCTCAACCGCAGGAAGCTGGCCAGGCCGCGGCTGGGATTGGTGAAGACGTCGTAGTTCCAGACCGCGTTGCCGGAGAACTGGTTGACCGAGAGGTTTCCGCCCGCGCCGGTGGGCACCCCGACGTAGGAGTAGAACTGCTCCAGGCCGAGCTGATCCGACGTCGGGCGTTCCACCCGGACCTGCTGGTCGAGGGTCGGTACCCCGGCTGTCTTGGACAGCCACTGGCGAGTCTCACCGTCGTAGATGTCCCAGCGCAGCACGAACTGCTCACGCTCGTTGCCGATGTCGGCCAGGTCGGGCGCCTTGACCTTGGCGTCCACGGTGACCGTCGCGCCGGGCGCGAGGTCCGCGGGCAGGGGTGTTTCGAGCCGGGTGCCCGCCGTGGCGTCTTGGCCGTTCGGCAGTTCCCAGCGGTACGACAGGACGTGCCGCCCGGCCACCAAAGGGAACTTCACCGTATTGGTCACCGCGACCCGTACCGGATGGACGTCACCCGGGATCATCCGTCGCGCCGTGTCCGGAGCCGAGTAGGCGGCCGACGCGGCCTGCGCGACGACCGGTCTGGTCAAGGGCGCCTGCGCCGGCGCGCTCTTCGTCTCCGGTGGCGCGGCCGTCCGCGGACAACGCGGCGACGGCGGAGCCGCCGCACGCGAAGCCTGGCCGGTCTCCGCCAGGGCGGACGGCGAGCGCACGATGGTCACCAGTGCGAAAACGATCGCGATCAGCGATACGACAGCACCGAAACGGACTGGTCTCCCCATTATCCCAGTTCCTTCCACCCGCTGAATTCGGGCGTGTTTCGATCCCCGGCCGCAGAATGGACACGGCGGACGGCATGACCGACTCGTAGAAGTCTTTCCCCAGTAAGCGCTCCGCGGCGTCTTCACGACGCGCTCCCCAGCCCCGACGTGTCCACCAGGGACACCGCGTCCAGTGAAGCACTCGAGGACGAGCGCCGGAATAGGCCAAACAGGTGGCCGGGACAACCGGTTAGCTGTTCACGGCGCAGGCCTCTTCACTTCTCGACATGAGGCGAAATTCCGGACCACCGAAATCGTGGTCAAACCGTGCGCGCGTTCGTGAATCCGCATCACGCATTCTTCCGGCGGTGCCGCAGGATAACAGCGGACCGAAGCGGAGTATTGGAAGAATGTCAGATCTCCGCAAGCGACCGAGCAGTGCGAACACCCGTCCGCCGGCCTTCGTGGGCTGACCGGGTGATGTTGCCCCGATCGCCTGGAACACAAGGCTTTTGGCTGCGTAGCGTCCGCGATGTGCTCGAACGCCAGGAGGCGTTGTCCGGGGCGGCACCACAGAAAGGCCCTTCATTCCATGAGATCGAGATGTCTTCACCGATGGCGGCTGCGCGGATTCTTCGCGGTCGTGAGCGCGGTCGTCCTGGCGGTGAGCGGAACCGCCGTCCCCGCGAACGCGGTCACGCCGAAGCCACCGCGGCCGGTCGCGAATCAGGCATGGCACCCCGGGACCGAAGTCGACCGGACACCTGATGGCGGCTCGCCACCGTCGAGCGGCTGGACCCCTCATGGGTCACGGCCGCGAACCGAGGCACAGGCGGCGGGCTTGGCCTCCTGCGGCGACCGGACCGGGATCCGGCCGTTCCATCCGCTGGAGCGGTTCAAGGTCAGCGACCGGATGGAGATCCTCGTCAATCTTTCCAGCGGGAACCTGGTGGTCACCCAGGACGACTTCACCCTCAAGGGCACCGGTCTGGACCTCGCGATCAGCCATGTCTACAACAACCTGGTGCCGAATCGGGGCTCCTTCGGGCTCGGCACGACGATGTCGGTCGGGGCGGACGTCGGCCTGGAGCTCTCCGGCAGCGACGTGATCCTGCACGGCCCCAGCAATTACTGCGCGACCTATGTGCCGAAACCCGGCGGTGGGTACACCACCCCGAACGGGATGAACGCCCAGCTGCGCAAGGAAAGCGACGGGACCTTCACGCTGATCTTCGACTCCTCGGAGGAGAAGTGGCGGTTCACCGCCCAGGGCTGGCTGACCTCACAGGCCGACCGCAACGGCAACGCCAACGGCTACAGCTACCATCCCAACGGGACGCTCGCGTCGATCACGGACTCGCAGGGACGGGTCACCACGGTGGCGAGCGACCCCCAAGGCCTGGTGAAACGGATCATCGACCCGACCGGCGCCGACGTCGGAACCTACGAGTACAACGGACAGGGCCAGCTGACGTCCTTTGTGGACCGTAACGGGCACACGGTCACCCTCGGCTGGGACGCGGCCTCCAACCTGGTGTCGATCACCGATCCGTCCGGCAACGTCTGCCGCTTCGCCTACGACGGCACCGACCGGGTCACCAAGGTTACGGTTCCCCACAGCGCCAAGGCCTTGGACACGACCTTCGACTACCAGAGTGGCCGGACCGTGACGCGGGACCCGAAGGGCAACCCCACCACCTACCATTTCGACGGCGAGGGCCGCCAGGTCAAGGCCGTCGACGCGCTCGGCCACGAACAGTCACGGTCCTGGAGCGCCAACAGTGACGTCCAGTCCACGACCGACAGCATGGGCAACAGCGGCAAGCGCCTCTACGACCCGCTCAACAACCTCGTCGGCACCGAACTGCCGACCGGCGCGAAGAACACCATCGGCTACACCGATGCCGCGCACACCCACTCCCCCACGTCCCTGAAGGACCCGGCAGGGCGGGAACTCGTCCGTGAGTACGACTCGCCCGGCAACCTGACGAAGATCCGGTCGACCGGCGGGCTGACCGCCGATCTGGACATACGCACCTACAACTATCCCCGAGGGACACTCGCCACGGCCAAGGACGGCAACGGCAACGTCACGAGCTACGGATACGACGCGGCGGGAAACCTGACATCGGTGGCGGAACCCGCGCCGAGGGGAGTCACTCGCTACCAGTACGACGCTCTCTCGCGGATCGTGCAGGTCACCGACGGCCGAGGCCGCAAGATCGGCTACGACTACGACAAGTTCGACCGCGTCGTGCGGGTCACCGACGACTCCGACGGCGACAAGACCTTGCTCGAGATCTGGTAAGACCACCAGGGCAACGTGATCTGGAAGATCGCGCCGACCTGGAACATCTACTACTCCTGGGACCGCTATCCGGTGGGCAACCAGGTCAAGACCGCCGAGCGGACCGAGGGAACCGGCAACGAGCACGTCACCTACGACTACGACGAAGCGGGCAACATCGACAACGTGTGGACCAGCGAAACCGGCCAGCCGCTGCTGTTCTACTACGACGCCGCGAACCGCCTCGTCAAGATGACCGATCCCGGTGTCCAGGACACCACGTTCACCTACGACGACGCCGACCGCCGCACCTCGATCCAGTGGCCGGGAGCGGGCACCCAGACGATCACCTACGACAACTCCGGCCGCCAGACCGGGATCACGGTGAAGAACACCGCGAACACCGAAACGTTCAAAGCCACGTACGGCTACACCACCTCCGGCGGCGCGGACAGTGACCAGCTGCAATCGAAGACGATCGCGGGAGTCACCACACCGTACAGCTACGATCCGCTACGGCGGATGACCCAGGCCGGCCCGGAAACGTTCGGCTACGACCTGGCGAACAACCTGACGAACCTGGCGGGAACCGCCTTCACCGTCGACGCGGCCGACCAGTTCACCCAGGCCGGGAGTTCCGTCAACGGCTTCGACGGCGCGGGCAACCTCACCAGCCGGACCAATCCCGGTGAGACCTACGACTACAGCCCGACCAACCAGCTCGTGCGGGCCACCTCCGGCGGCACAGAGACCTACCGAGCCGCCTACGACGGCCTCGACCAGACCCAGCCGCGGTCCATCACCGAGCAGGTCGGCACGACCACCAGCACACACGTCTTCGGGCAGACAGCCCTCGGCGCGATGTGGGTCAAGGAGAACGGCTCCACCACCACCTACAGCCGAGATCCCCGAGGCACCGTGATCACGGTCCGGACCGGTACCGGCGCGCGCCACAACGCCATCACCGACTACCAGGGCACGATCCTCGGCCTGGTCGACACTTCCGGCACCGTCACCGCCAACTACACCTACACCCCCTACGGCGCCTCGACCTCGAGCGGCACCGCCGCGTCCGCGAACAAGCTGCGCTACCTCGGGCAATACCAGACACAGCGAGGCGACCTCCTGCTCGGCTATCGGAACTACAAGCCCGACTGGGGGCGCTTCACCCAGCCGGACCCCACGCGTCAGGAGCGAAACGACTACAACTACGCGACCTGCGACCCGATCAACAACAGCGACGCCTCCGGCGCGCTGTCGATCAAGACCATCGCCAAGACGGTGTGGGGCGGCATCAAGAAGCTCAAAGCCCCCGTCTGCTACGTCAACCGAGCCCTGGAAGACACCGACGATTCACTCAAGGACGAGTTCAAAGACCTGACCGAATGCTTCCTGAATTAGCGTTCCCGTGTTCGAGTGGCCGTCCGCCGATCGGAACACCGGCGGGCGGCCCCACCACGAATTCTCGATCCCCGCGACCGCCAATGCCCCAGCTAGGACGACTGCGATGGCCACGACGATGGCGGCGTAGGCAGCCCAGCGTTTGCGCCCTCAACGCCGCACCAGCACTACGGTCCTCGCATTCCATGGCAGCTTGCTGTTGCCCCTGTCTAGTGTCCCAGCCGCCGGTCTCTCCTCTGCGTGTCGGCCAGGAACCTCGGAGCGCACACCGACACCGCTTGACTTGAAACCGAGATATCGAGTTGCACAAGGCCGCTGAAACTGATGTCGGAGGCTGGCCTTACCGGAGAT
Organism: Amycolatopsis thailandensis; assembly: GCF_042723255.1. Lineage (NCBI taxonomy): Bacteria > Bacillati > Actinomycetota > Actinomycetes > Pseudonocardiales > Pseudonocardiaceae > Amycolatopsis > Amycolatopsis thailandensis. The sequence goes on along the minus strand of NZ_JBHXJK010000033.1, from coordinate 10,050 downwards.
GTCGACGACTTGCTTTGCCGCCGGCGGCAGCGTCCTCCTGGCAGATCAATCGCAGAAAGCTTGTTGGATCGCAAGAAGGACCCGCGTACCGTCCCTTGCGGCTACCTCGGCGGGGCGTCCGTATCTGTCGTTCTCACCTTGACGAACTCAGCGAGATCTGTCCCGATAGTCCAGAGCTGGTCGAAGCGGTTCTGATGGAACTGCACGAGCTTAGGAGCATCCTCCCGGATACCTCCGATCTGTTGGTCAGTGGGACCGGAGAACGCCATGAACATCGTGTCGTCGTCGATCAGACAGACACTCATCGGTTCCACCGTCTGGTTCCTAGTATCTATGACCCGGACGTTGTACCGCGGATTTCGCTCGACCTCGCCCACCTGGGCGACACACCAGTCTGCCATCGCATCACTGGATATACCGATTATACGCCGGACATTTCCCTTGTTCCGAGCAAAGTTGATCACCTCGCGGAAATACTTACGCGACTCAGCGCTCGACAGCGCCGTTGGCGGCACATGTCGGAAGTACGTCACGCGGACCTCGCGCTTCGCTCCATGGACAGCGTCCTGCGCCGAACTGTAGAACTCTTCGTTGGTCGCGAAGAATACTTCTTCCGGCCCGCCGTTCTGAACCTCGATGCGCAGGTCACGGATCTGCTTGAGCACGAAAAAGACCGCTGCGAACATCGCTGCAGTGAGGCCCTCATCAAGGACAGGGAACAGGTCTTTGAAGAAGGCGAGCAGGAAGCAGACAAGCAGGAAGATAGAGAGCGCCAACTCCTCCCACCTGTCCGACTTGGCGCGGGGCTTGATCAAGTCTTCCTCCCGAGGGCGCAAGCGACGACCGATACCACGGAGACAGTCAATTCGATCTTGATTCTTGTTACGCCACGCTACGTATCGTCACCCAGCTGTGCGTCCGCACCGCATACTTCGCGACCGAACAAGCCGTTCGCAGCCCGGAGACAGCGGCGTGCTTCGCGCGACCGGGCCGTGTACGGAGTTCAGTCGTGGCGGGGGTTTCGCGCCATTTCTGCCGTCGTTTCGGCGATCTTCCACTCCAAGCTCGGTTCGTCGGAGAGCAAGGCGAGAATCTCGTCAGTACTCAGCTTCAGCAGCGTCCCATTGACCTGCGCCGCCAGCACGGGCTGATACCTCTGCACGCGAGGAAGCAAAGCTTCCCCGAGCCACACCTTGCGTTGCTTCGACGAGGCGGAACGGGTCCTCGACCTCGATGATCTCCGCGCCGACCGGGGCTGGATGGATGTCATCGACGCCGACGACTTCGTCATCGGCGAAGCGCCCGCACCGGTCGCGGTGGTCACCGACAACGGGCCGTGCTTCCGCGGGACCGTGTTCGCGGAGGCGTTCACCGGCGACGGCAACGCGTTGGCCGTCGAGATCACCTGCTTTCGCCACACCTACAACACGTTGCGACCGCACCAAGCCCTCAACGACCGGACGCCGCAGCAGGTGTACCTCACCAGCCGGAGAGCCAGTAGCCACCCGGTCCGGTCGTCCCGTTAGGGGATGGGCTACTGCGACAAGCCGATCGTGCTCGGTCGTGGACCAGTGCCAGACATTGAGCTGCGGGTCGCTATCCAAGTGGTGCGTCGTCGTCTCGGCGATGAGTTCCGCGAGCCCGCGGAGTCTGAACTGTCGGCCGGCGTAACCTCGCCACCGATGTCCGGGGTCCGCGGACTGCCGCTCACCCCCGACGACTTCTTGCGCTGACGGCGAGATCCGGGTGTTCGGCGTTCGGTGACTCAGGGCTGGGTGAAACGGGGCCCGGCGACACGGGATCCGGCGGCCCGGGGTCCTGTGGCGCCGGATACCGCACGGCTGCGGGAAAGCAGCGCAGCAGTGCGGCGAGCCGCGCGGTATCGCCCGCCACCTCGGTGTCTGCCCGCTCGACGGCGTCGTGCAGCGCCGCACCGGCGAACACCAGATCGCGCAATGTCGCCGCCTCCGGCACGGTCAGCCACGCTTCGGGTTCGGCGTGCTCACCGCGGTCCAACTCAAGGCGCCCGCCCGCAACGGTGATGCGGAACCGATCGCCCGCGACGTCCAGCTGGCAGCGCAGTGACAGCTCACCCGCCAGTGCCGGATCGAAGGTCGCGCGCAGGGCGAACAGCAGCGCGTCGACGCTCAGTTCCGCCGCGCCGTCCTCGGGCAGCGGTGCGCGGCTGCCCCAGTGGGCGAGCGCGCGGAGCACGGGCTCCAGTTCCTGCCCGCGCTCCGTGAGTTCATACACGGCGGCGGGCGCAGGCGGTCCCAGGCGCCTTCGCCGCACCAAGCCGTCGGCTTCGAGCTCGCGCAACCGCTGCGCGAGGACGTTCTGGCTCATCTGCGGCAGCCCGCGGTGCAGGTCGGAGTAGCGCTTCGGGCCGAAGACCAGCTCCCGCACTACGAGCAACGCCCACCGCTCGCCGACCGCATTCAGCGCTCGCGCGATGCCGCAGGGATCGTCGAACAGCCGCTTCTTGCTCATGCACCCGATTGTACTTGCACAACAGGTGTGAGTGCTCCTAAATTAGGAGTGTGAATCTGTGGCCTTCGTCGACGGCACCGTCATCGGCTACACACGGCACGGCGACGGGGCCCCCGGGTGGTCCTTGGTCGACATGCTCCGACGGTGACGACCACGCATCGAGAAATGGGGAGAAGCAGTGAACGAGATGACACTTCGTGTGACGTCCGCCGACGGTACGAGGATCGCCTACGACCGGAAAGGCACTGGCCCGGCGGTGATCCTCGTCGGCGGCACCCTGGACGACGGCGCTGAGAACGCGCCTCTGGCCCGGCTCCTTGCCAACCATTTCACGGTCTACAACTACGCACGACGCGGCCGGGGCGACAGCGGCAATACACCGCCGTACGCCGTGGCGCGGGAGGTGGAAGACCTCGACGCGCTGATTGCGACAGCCGGCGGCCCGGCTCACGTGTACGGCGCCTCATCTGGCGGCGCCCTCGCACTGGAGGCAGCGGCGGCAGGTTCGGCGATCGACAAGATCGCGGTGTGGGATGTGCCGTACGTGATCGGGGACGACCTGTGGCCGAGGTTCAACCAGTACATCGCGGACACCCACGAGGCATACAAAGCCGGCCGGGACGAGGAGCTCCTGGAACTGTTCATGAGGCTTACCGGCGGACCCGACGCGGACATCGCGGCTGGCAAACAGCACCCGCTCTGGGCCTCGTCCGTCGCGCTCGCCCACACGCTCGTCAAGGACGCCATGGTCCTCAATGACTACAAGATCCCCACAAACCGACTTGCCCGCATCACTCAGTCGGTCCTGGTGACCACCGAGGGCCCGACCACCCAGCCCCAGTTCGCAGGCCTCCCGACCGACTTCTTCAACCGCGCCGCGAAAGCGATAATTGCTGCCGTCCCCCAGACCGAACGACACACGCTCGACGGGCAGGGACACGTCGTCGCCCCCGAACTCATGGCCCGTGTACTGAAGACGTTCTTCAACCAGTAACCCGTCGACTGATCAGGTCGCGCCCGTGGGTCGCTGATCGTTCCGGCGTCGATCTCGACCCGCGTGCCTGGTGGCAGGCCCTCCATCCGCGGTTCGCGACACGGCGCACTGTGATCTCCCAGCGATCCCGCCGCGATCCACCGCGTGGCGGTGATGCCGCCCCTTCCGGCCCGTTCGGCAGGCGGTCAGGGATGAGAGGTGGTCATCCAGGGTGAGTGGAGGAGATCACGGCGGGAGGTGGCCCCGGTTTTGCGGAGTGCGCGGGCGACGTGTTGTTCGACGGTGCGGATGGAGAGCCCGAGACAGTGGGCGATCTGGGCGTTGGTGTGGCCGTCCCCGGCGAGGGCGGCGACTTCGGCTTCGCGGGGTGAGAGGTCTGATCCGTAGCCGGGGCGGCCGCGTTTGCGAGGTGTCCTGCTTGTCAGCAGGTCCTGGCAGCGACGGTAGGCGGGAGTGGCGCCCAGTGTGCCGTAGATGCCGGCGGCGGTGGCGAGGTCGTCGGTGTCCTGGTGGAGGACGTTGTGGGTGTAGCGGTCCCGCAGGACGTGGGTGGCGGCGAGCCAGTGCGGCCGCGGCAGTTCGGTGAAGCGGACCAGGGCCTGGTCGTAGGCGCCGAGCACAATTGTGGCCGGGCGTTGGGTGAGGTCATCGGTCATGGCCTGGGCCAGAGCCAGCCCGGCGCTGGCGGCCGGGGCGTCGATGTCCTCGAGGTCGGCGGTGGCGGTGTCGAGCAACTGCCGCAGTTCCTCGGTGCGTCCCGCGCAGGGAAGCAGCTCGGCGGCGACGGGGAGGATGTCGCCGGCCCAGACCCACATTCCGGTGTCGGTGATGACACCGAGGGCGGCGTCGAGGTGGCGCATGGCGGTGGTTTTGGCGCCGCGGCGGTAGTAGTGGTGGGCCAGCAGCGCGGCGGCGGTGGCGCTGATCGGGGGTGCGGCCGGGGTGCCGGGATGTGCGGCGCTGATGTCGGTGAGATGCGCGAAGGCGGTGGCCGTGTCGCCGTGTTCGAAGGCCAGGGCTCCGGCGACGAGGCGGCATTCGGACTCGACCGAGGGAAGGGTGGCGTAACGCGCGATCAGGGTCTCGGCGTTGTCGCGGACATGGGTCCGGCTACCGCGCAGCCAGTCCAGCAGCACACTGGCGACATGCAGTTGTTCGGTGAGGTAGGCGGCGCCGAGCTGCCGGGACCACAGGTGACCGCGGGCGAGGTAGTCGCGGGCGGCGGTGTAGCGGCCGAGCCAGCTGGCGCAATCGGTGAGGTTGAGGCAGCCGCGTAGCCGTTGCCGGGCGAGTCCGGGATCGTCGGTGTCCTCGATGAGGAATTCGGACGCGTCCCAGGCTTGGGGTGAACCGGTGCTCATGAGCGTGGTCAGTTTGTTGACGTGGATGGTCTCGGCGGTGAGCGGGTCCGGCCGGCGGGCGGAATCGAGCAGACCTGTTTCGACTCGGTCCAGCCAGGCACGGTGGGTGCTGATGTGGCGTCGGCCGGTGTAAGGGATGGCCAGGGAGGACATGACCTTCAGGGCGAGGGTGGGATTGCTGTGTTCGAGTTCGCCGGCGGCGCGTTCGAGTTCGCGGTATCCGGTGTCGTGGTCGCCCGCCTGGCTGAGCAGAAGGATGCCCAGGTTGTTCCGGAGTTCGCCGCGGACGGCGTCCGGGAGGGGAACCTCGGTGAGGAGCTCGCGGACGGTGACCACGATCTGTTCGGTGTCCAGGCCGTCGAAGGCGGCCCGGCTGAGTGTCATCGCCAACTCGACGCGGTCTTCGGTGGTGAGTTCAGCACGGCGCAGCACGTCGCGCAGCAACTGCACGGCGGTGCTCCAGTCACCGGCTTTGACCGCGGCCTCCGCGCTGTGTTCGCTGTGAGCGCGCCAGCGGTCGTGGTCGCCCGCGTGGAACAGGTGGTGAGCGACGCGGACAGGATCGTCCGGCCAGAGGGTCGCGGCGGTGCGGTGGAGCCGCCGCCTGGCGGAAACGGGTGTCGTGCCGTGGACGGCTTGCCGAGCCAGTTCGCGGTGGCAGCCGAACCGGTTCGGCCTTAGCTCGCGCAGGATCCCGGCGGTGAGCGCCGAGGTCAGGGCCGCGCTGACCGCGGCCTCGTTCAGCCCCGACAACGTCCGCAGCTCGGCTTCGCTGGCGCCGTCGTCGCAGACGGCGGCGGCATGCACCACGCAACGGAGATCCCGGCTCTGCTGTCGCAACGGTTCCAGGTAGGCGTCTCGTAGGGCCGCGGGAAGGTCCGGGCTTTCTCCAGGGGTTCCCGCGCGGGTATCGCGGGCCAGGGCGGTGATCGCGAGGGGTATGCCCTCGGTCAGCGTCAGCCGCGCGCACATACCTGCCGGCAAGGGGCCGCGCCGGCGGAGTCGTGCCGCCAAGGCCGTGGTGTCGGCGTCGTCGAGCGGCTCGAGCAGGGTGTGTTCCACGGGGAAGCCGGGGGTGGCCAGGTGTGCGAGCCCGGGGGCGTTCTCGTGCGGGCGATAGGTCAGCATCATCGCCAGGTTGCCGGGTGGGCGGCGCGCGACGTACTGGAGAAACGCGCGGGTGCCGGGGTCGGCGTGATGCACGTCGTCCAGGAGCAGGACCACGGGCCCCGAGGCCGAGAACAGGACGCGCAGCGCTCGCAGGCGGCGGGCGAGGTCGGCGCGGGGGTCGGGCAGGGGCGGGAGCGAGGGCGGCAGCCTGTCGGCGAGTTCGGGAAGCGACGGCACCAGAGCGCCGAGCACAGGATCTCCCCGGAGGGGGATGAGCTCTGGGGAGTCCAGTACGGCCTCGAGCATCGGCTGGAGGGGGCCGCATCCCGGCGTGCAACGGCCGGTCACCATCCTGCGCCTCAGGCTCATGGCCGAGGTCCGGATCCGGTGCACGAGATGGGTTTTCCCGATACCGAGTTCCCCCTCGACCACCACGAGGGCCGGGGCGTGCTCGAGGAGCGCCAGAATCCTGTCCTCGACCTGCCGGCGCCCCACGGAGAGCACCGTGTTCGCCGCCGCACTCCCCGTGGTCATCGGCACACCATAAGCACGGCCCCGGTGGAGAACAACCCGCAGAAAGTCCGGTCGGCCACCTTCTTTCAGCAGTTCCCGCAGCGTCGTCTTCCTGCTGGTCACGAGGCAAGTGGCGTCGACTTTTGTGCGTGCCGGAACAGACTTTTCGTGCGTGTCAGCACGGATTGAAACCGCTGTCCGAACTGAGGATTGTCGTGGTCTCAGAGGAACGGACGTTTCCTCGAGGAGGTTCCCCGCCATGACACGAACCCGGCTTTGTCTCGGGACGAGAACCGCAGCCGCGCTCGCGGCCGCAGTCGCGGTCGCCACCCTGTCGGCCCAGGGATCGTCGGCGACGCCGCTGTCCGGCACACAGGTCGCCGACAGCGTCCGCGCTTACCTGGTGCTGACCGGTCCCGGCAATACCGACGCCGTCGCGAAGGCGGTCGCCGCCAACGGCGGGAAGGTGCAGAACACGTTCGCCCAGATCGGTGTCGTTCTCGCGCATTCGGGAGCCGACGACTTCGCGGCCAAGATGCGCAAGGTGACCGGGGTGCACAAGGTCGGTGACACCCGGGGCGGTTACGACGTGCCCCCGGAAGGCACGCGATCCGCGCGCACAGAACAGAATTCGACCGCGCGCCGCTACCTCGAACCCCAGCTGGGTTCGGCGATCACGGCGCCCGCGGAGCCTGTCGACTGGAACATGCAACAAATGGGCGCGGACAAGGCCTGGGCGATCAACCCCGGCAGCCGGACCGTCACCGTCGGCATCCTCGACACCGGCGTGCAGGGCACCCACGAAGATCTTCGGGACAACTTCGACGCCGCGAACTCGGTGTCCTGCCTCTACGGCAAGACCAATACCACGCCCGGCGCGTGGGAACCCGACCCCGGAGCGCCCGCGGCCGGGCACGGCACCTCCGTCGCCGGGATCGTCGCGGCCGCGAAGAACGGCAAGGGCGTGGTCGGTGTCGCCCCGAACGTGCGGATCGCGGCGGTCAAGGTGATGGAACCGTCGGGGAACATGTTCCCGGAGAACGTGGTCTGCGGCCTGCTGTGGTCGGCGGAGCACGGTTTCAAGGTCACCAACAACAGCTACTACGTCGACCCGGTCATGTTCAACAGCCCTGACGACCCCGACCAGGCAGCGGTGATCGAAGGAGTCCAGCGCGCCGTGGACTACGCCCGCGGCAAGGGCAGTGTCACCGTCGCCGCGGCGGGCAACTACTCCACCGACCTCGACACCCAGGCCGGTCTGTTCCTGCCCGGCGACCTGCCCAACGCCATCTCGGTCACCGCGGACACCGTCGACAAGAAACTGGCCTCGTACTCCAATTACGGCCTCGATTCCGTCGAGCTGACCGCGCCCGGCGGCGAAGGCTCAGCGATGATCAACACCACCGCGCTGGGCGGCGGGTACACCACGTTCAACGGGACGTCCGCGTCGTCGCCGCACGCCGCCGGGGTCGTCGCCCTTCTCGCGTCCGCGCACCCACAGGCGACCCCCGACCAGCTGCGCACGATGCTGCTCACGCAGGCCATCGACACCCCCTGCCCGGCCGGCGACAGCCGCTGCACCGGCACCACGGCGAGGAACTCCCACTTCGGCGAAGGCATCGCCAACGCACTGGCCGCCGTCTCCAACGGAGGCCCTGGACCAGGACCCGACCCGGAAACGCCCGTCTACACCTCGGACTTCGAGGACCCCGCGGCCTGGACGATCAACCCCGGTGGCACGGACACCGCGACCTCCGGCCGGTACGAGGTGGCCGCGCCGTCGGCCACCAGCTACAACGCGCTGACCATGCAGCGCGGGGACGCCACCAGCGGCACGCGCACCCTGGTCACCGGTGCCGCGGCGGGAGCGGCGGTGGGTGACAACGACCTCGACGGCGGCGTCACGAGCGCGCTGTCCGGCCCGGTCCAGCTGCCCGCCACCGGCACGCTGTCGCTCAAGCTGTCCTGGTACCTCGGCTACCTGTCCAATTCCGCCGGCGCGGACTACCTCCGTGTCCGGGCCATCACCTCCGACGGCGCCACTGTCCTGCTCGACAAGAAGTCCGGCTCCACCGACACCGCGGCACAGTGGTCCACCGCGACCGCCGACCTGACCGCGCTGGCGGGCAAGACGATCCGGATCTCCGTCGAGGCCGCCGACGCGGCAGGCGGCAGCCTGATCGAAGCCGGCGTGGACGACATCCGCATCACCCGTCGCTGAGGCACCCTGCACCAGCACACCTCGCCACGCCCTTCCACCAAGGACAGTGAGACGATTTGTTGCGGCCACGAAAGAAACATTTCTGATTGCGCAAGATGTACGCGTCGACCGTTTTTTTCCGGGCAAGCAGTTCACACAGTGGCCGTCTCCAACGACTGACACGTTCTCTCGCACCGTCTCTGTCCACATCGGACTTCTCCCTTCTTCAGTCGCTATAAACAGGAACATCCACCTGTCCAGCATAAGAAATCCGACGTCGGATCCGACCGGGTGACCCCCGGCGATCCCGCTGCGGCCATGAAAGAGCGATCCGCTGATCCCCTTTACTTTTCGTTTCCCTACTTCCCCGCATTGGAGAAAATTCATGCGCATCCGAGGTCTCCTCACCGCGCTGCTGTGCGCCGCCGGTCTCGCCGCGGTCACCCCGGCCGCCGGCGCTGCCCCCATCATCGACGGCGGATACGCCCGGTCCGCCCCGTGGGCCGCCATGATCGAACGGAACAGCCAGCAGTGGTGCTCCGGTTCGATCATCAGTGCCGGCTGGGTACTCACCGCCAAACACTGCATCGACCACCCCGGTTCGAGCTACTCGGTCCGGGTGGGCAATGTCGACCATCAGGCCGGAACCTACGCCGGGGTGAGCACCATCTACACGCCCTACAGCGGTGCCGACATCGCGCTGCTGAAGCTCGACCGCTCGGTCACCACGACCTACGCCTCGCTCGGCACGTCCGTCGCCACCGGTGACACCGAGTACGTCTACGGCTGGGGCTACACCAGCAATAACAGCAACGTTCTCGAGCGTTACCTGAAGGTCGCCCGGATGTCGGTGACCAGTGTCGGGAATGGACTCATCGGCGCATACCGGGGCGACGGCGTGACCGCCGGCGGCGACTCGGGCGGACCGGTCTTCGTCGGCGGAAAGCAGGTCGCCGTACACATCGCCGGCGACGCCAAGGCCAACTCCACGCACACCAGCATCTCCGCGAACCGTACCTGGATCCGAAACACCTCGGGCGTCTGAGCCGAACCGGTCCGCGAGCGGAGTTGCCGGCCGCTCCCGGACCGGTATCACCGCGCGCAGGTCGTCGCTGTCGACCGTGATGTTGGCGGCTGCGCGTGCTGTGGTCGAGGCGTTGAACGCCTACTTGAGGACAGGGCTCGGATTGGTCGGCGGACCGGTCGCGGCCGAGTGTCCACGTGGGACGCTTAGCGGGGATTAAGTGTCCGATTTATGCTTTTATTGGCTTTTCTGTGTGGGTTCGTGAGTGATAAAGAGGGGTAAGGCAAAGGTGTCTTGCTGGATGTGATGTCCGTGAAGGCCTCCTTGAGGGACCCTGGGTCCCTCAAGGAGGCCTTCA